>JANMUC010000393.1:0-1197 GCA_031391225.1 Deinococcales bacterium | reverse complement strand
GGTGGTGTCGTGAGATCATCACAACCCCACCCAAGAAAATAAGCTAGGACACTGTGAGGGACGAGTTTTAACGCGAATCTCGCGGTCTATGAAAAACGAACGTCCCCCGATGAGTAGCCTATCGTGCCAGAACCCCGATTGCCAAGACCACCAAAAAACAAACTGGAGTAATCTGACAATCCGAAAAACCTACGGACACGACCAAATTCGGTACTTACGCTGTCAAACTTGCGGACTTGAATTCAGTGAACGCAAGAACACGATGCTCTGGAACACGAAAATCAGTGAGTCTCGAGCCGTTCAAATCGCTGATTGCCTCTCAGACAAGAACAGTCTCAAAGGCACTGTTCGGATTGCCAAAGCCAATAAAAGCACGGTTAAACGCCTGCGACGAGAAATTGGTAAACAAGCCAAAAAAGTTCACAATGCACTCGTTAAGAACGTCAACGCTAAAGTGGTTGAATTCGATGAACGTTACGGGTTCGCTGGCAGTAAAGACCACGCTGTGTGGGAAGGAACAGCGATTGATCCGATCAGCAAATTAACAATCTCGTTGTGTGTGGGAAACCGAGACGAATTCATGGCACAGCGTTTAATGGAAGATGTGCAGCAACGACTGAAAGACCCAAATGATTTACTGGCGATCAGTGATGGTTTTATCTCGTACCAAACGAATTTTGCTGAGATTTATGGTCGAAAATACTCAAGTCAAAACAAGCAAGGCAAGAAGAACACAATCATTCGTATTCCTCGCGGTGTGGCTCACGCAGTGGTCAAAAAAGAGTACAAAGGTAAACGCATGGTCGCCGTCAATACGCTAATTGCTCATGGAACGAAAAAGCGTGTATTGAAGGGGTTAAAACGCATGGGTGATTTCAAGATTAATACCAGTGCGGTTGAACGCTCGAATTTAACGAATCGGAGTATGAACGCGTATCAAGTTCGTAAGAGCGCTGCTTTTGCGAGGAGTGTTGAGGCAAGGCATTCTTTGGCTTGGTGGGTGACGACAGTGTTGAACTTCTCGAGGATTTCAAGGGTTTTACGGGTGAAACTCGAGCAAGCTGTTGGGCGGCGAGTGTATCAGCAACGGACTCCTGCGATGGCGGCTGGGATTGCGGATCATGTCTGGGGGACGTTGGAGTTATTGCGTTTCGTGATTCCAAGAAATGGGGGATGAGATCATCTCACGACACCACC
>JANMUC010000385.1:0-2731 GCA_031391225.1 Deinococcales bacterium | reverse complement strand
CAGCAACCAAGTCGAGCACGAGTTTTTGGTCGATCAAGCCAAACTCTGGTATCCGCATCTTCACGGCGATCAACCACTTTACAGCCTGATTCTCGAGTTGGTACGCGCTGGTCAACACCTGGATTTTAAAACCCAAAAAATTGGTTTGCGGAAAATTCGTGTGGTTCAGGAAGCCGTCGCAGACGAGACAGGCTCGAGTTTTTATTTTGAAGTGAACGGCATTGCGGTTTTGATGGGCGGCGCAAATTGGATTCCTGATGATTTGATGCTGACCCGTGTAACCCGCAAACGTTACGCCCAGCGCATCGCTCAGACCAAAGCCGCCAACATGCAAATGCTCCGCGTTTGGGGCGGCGGCATTTACGAAGACGATGCTTTTTATGAACTCTGCGACGAGGCTGGGATTTTGGTTTGGCAAGATTTTATGTTCGGTTGCGGCATTTACCCTGCTTATCCAGAATTTATCGAAAACGTCAAGCTCGAGGCTGCCGCCAACATCAAACGCTTGCGGCATCATCCGTGTTTAGCGATTTGGACGGGCAACAACGAAGATTATTCTCTGGGTTTTGCCAAGGGTTTGTATAAAACCGATTTGCCAGCCGAGCAAAACCCTGAAATGCCCGCTCGAGTCATTTACGAACGCGTATTGCCCGAATTATTGCAGGAACTTGACCCAGGGCGTTACTATCAACCTGGCAGTCCATTTTATGGCGTCTACCCCGACGATCAAAGCGTTGGTGACCGTCACACTTGGGATGTTTGGGGCGGTCCAGCCCGTCCTTACCGCGATTACAGCCAACTCGAGGGACGGTTTGTCAGCGAATTTGGCATGGCGAGCGCCGCGCATTTAACGACGCTCGAGGCAGTCTTACCACCCGAGGAACGCCAGCCGCAAAGCCATGGGTTTGAGCATCACATGAAAGCCGACGGCGGAATGCGGCGTTTAAACGCTTACATCACTGATACCCAAAAACTACCGCAAAACCTTGAGGAATACGTTTATGCCACGCAACTGGTGCAAAGTGAGGCGCTGGATTGCGCCTACCGTATTTGGCGCAGACGTTGGGGCGTGGACGGCAAACGCGCCGTTGGTGGCGCACTGGTCTGGCAGATCAACGATTGCTGGGCGGTCAGTTCCTGGGCAATTATCGACTCGAGCGCCACGCCAAAACCATCCTATTACACGATCAAACGCGCCCTTATGCCAGTCAGCATCAACTTTTGGAATGATGGCGCAGTCTGGGCGTTAAACACGACCTTGGAACCTTTAAGCTGCACCCTCGAGCTTCGAGCCTTAGATTTGGCTGGGCGTGAACTCAACTTTGAAACCCGCGAGGTCGTGATTCCTGCCAACAGCGTGCTCGAGTTGGGCGTGTTTGCCCCAAAGCACGACAGCGCCGTGGTGACTGCCGCGCGGTTGCTGACGGGAAATACGGTCATTGCCCGTCATACCCTGTTTCCAGAGCCGTTCAAATATTTTGATTTTCAAGCCCCAGAGATAGAACTTGGCTGGCACGATCAACACTTGCAAATCTCGAGCGCCAAACCTGTCAAGGGCGTGTTCATTCATGGTCTGGATTTATCGGACAATATGGTTGATCTCATGCCTGGCGACGTTCAAACCGTAACCCTCTCGAGCATCCCCAAAAACCTGCCCAAAAGCCTGCCCAAAAGCCTGAAAGCACAGTGGCTCGGTGGTTCTGGCGTAATACCTGTAAAGCGTGAAGAACTTGTCATTGGCGACTAAAATCCCGCAGATTGACTCGAGGAAACAAGCAAGCCATCAGGCGCGGCATCGGCAAAACAGTGATTCGGGGCAAAATCAAAAACCTGCTCGAGCATTGCAAGTTTAATCGGCAGACGGACGCATGGGAGCTGGGATTTGCGCCCAGACAAATTGTAAAACCTCTTCGATATTCTCAATGCGACCCCGATGAAAGGCGACCCGACCTTTGGGCGAATCGAAATGATACTCGAGCGTGTACTTGCTCATGCCACGGTCGATAACAATTTTTCGCACCTTGGCAAATTCTGTCCAGAGAATACGTTTACCCCTTCGGGTAACCACACCTTGGTCATCCACACTGGCAGGAAAGAAGTTTCGATCATTGTTGCGAATCATCCAAGGGATAAGTCCAAACGACATAACGCCTAAACCAATTCCAAGGCAACCAGGTAAAGCGGGACGCAATTTTACTTCCATTCTGACCTCCTGACATGTTCTCGAGCGAGAAACCTCTGGCTCGAGCCTTACAGCTCGAGCCAGTAACCATATTTTCTTAACAGATTCGGTTGACGCGAATCACCACAAAGTCTGTGCCGTCGTTGTTCTGCGGGTCTTTGCCATGAAGCCTCAAACGAAGGAAAAAGTCCACTTCGCAACCGCCACTAAAGTCAATCGAATCTGATGGTTTCCACTTGCCACTGACAGGTACGGTAATCACTTTCGTGGTTGTGCCAGTCCCAGTCTGAGGGTTAAACGGATAGGTGATGTCATACTCGAGCGTGACCGCACCACTTTCTGGATCGGTGGCACTGCCCAAAATGTCAATCACCGAATCTGGTCCAATAACGATGTTGTTGGCAGGTTTACTGATGTTTGTTACGGGCGGCAGGTTGGCGGGAGGGTCAATCACATTCACGCTGACGTTTGCAGTCGCCGTCGCCCCTCGAGCGTCTGTGCCTGTTAAGGTCAATGTTCGTGTGCCATTGGAAGCAAAGGTCACTCGAG
>JANMUC010000329.1:0-3520 GCA_031391225.1 Deinococcales bacterium | reverse complement strand
ATTCTGCCAGCACACTCGAGATGCCAAAGGCGTGCAAAAAGCCAAAAGCAAATGCCATGACCCAACGTTTTTTTTCTTGAACCACAGGAAAGATATTATTGAGCGCAGCCAAGATCACGCTGGCAGCAATCGCCACCTCGACCAAGCGTGAGGGCAGTTTCACGATCTCGAAAGCTGCCAACGCCAAGGTGATCGAATGGGCAACCGTAAAAGCGCTGACGACTTTGATCACGTTTAGAAACGCTTCGCGCCAAGTCGGTACAGCCCGCCAAGCGCCGCCCTGACGGAACAAGACCGCAGGCAACAACAATGCCAGCAAAAACAACAAATGGTCAATCCCAGCCCAAATATGGGTGATGCCCTCGCGGACAAACTCGAGAAACGAGGACAAAACATTGGGCACTGCAACTTGAAGCGTTTCGGTTTGGTCACCTGGCGTAAAAACGCCAGTCAACACTTGGTTGTCCACGCCCAGGCTTAAAAATCCACGATGGTTTTGATTGTTGTCAAGGTCAAAAAATAATGTATCCGTTACCGTCAACGCTTTAGGTTCGGAAAGGCAAATCGTTTCGAGCCTGAGCGATAAATACGCACCCTCGAGATTTTGTTTGATACTGCCGCCCAGTTCCCGAGTCACACAATCGTTTTCGTCGGCTTTGACGTTCAGTTTGGGTAAAAGATATTCCGCAATTTTGCTGCGTTGCGCGGCTAATTCTGGCAGGCTTATCGAACCGTTTTTATTGGTATCAAGTTTCAAGACAATGTTTAAATCCTTCAAAGACATTTCCCACGTACCAGCCAGAATCGTTTGTTGAGTGCCACGCTCGAGATTCAGTTGTAAAAAACTGTTTTGTGTTGCGTGAGCCAGTACCACAGGTGCAAAAAAAATGTATCCCAGAAATACTTGTACGATAAATTTCATGATTCTCCATTTATGCAAAACGAGGGCTGGATTGCTCCAGCCCTCGATAACTATTAAGTTATTTCACTTCAACAAAAATCGGGTTGGCATAAAACCACAAATCCGAGTACGGGTCTTCGCCTTTAACATCTAATGCTGGCTCTTCTTCGGTCATGTTCGTACCACGGACACGCAAGTATTGATTGGCTTTGACCGCAGGCAGCGTTGTGGTGACAACAGTGTACTCGCCGTCTTTTTTGAATTCGGCATCGGTAAAACGTTTGACCACTTTGGTGGTTTCGGTTTTACCAGCGTTACGGTTGGCAATCAAACCTTTGACTTCGCCAACAATCAAGTCAACGCGTTTGACGCTGGGATTTTGACCTCGGGCATTGTTGCTGCTTGGGTCTTTAAAACGAATGGTCACCGTGACATCTTGTGTGCCACCAAAGCTCAACGTGCCACCGATCTCGGCACTCGAGCCTGCTGCCGTGGCAGTCACCTCGAGTTCGTTAATCAAGTCGCCGTGCGTCACGAAGGTACGTCCATTGCGCATACCATCCAAAATATCATCATAGGATTTGGTGGCTTTGACATAGGTTTTAGAGTATTCACCGGGCCAGAAGTCAATGCCGTTGTTGCCGCGCAGCGAATCGCGCCAGTTGAGGTGCGAATCTGAAGTTGCCGAAATCCAGAAACGACGACCTTCGGAAAGCAGTGAATCCCATAAACCACCAACCACAGCCGTCATCTGATCAAAGCCACCCATCGTTGGGGCTTTGGCGTTGCTGTAAGCACCACGACCAGCCCGTTGTGTTTCGGCAGTGTAAAGCGTGCCATCTGGTTTGAGTGCGGCTGCTTGATGCCCTGGTGCACCTTCAAAGCCCACATAAACCTCGGGAGCAGTGTCGTTGTTGTCACGGAATTCGCGTGGTTCATCTGCACCCCAAACACTCATATCGGTTGCGGAACGGGCTGGGTGATGCGCCATCATGATTGGTTTTTTCGTTAAGCCATTCATGTAAATCAGCGCCTTGGTAAAACTTGCTTCGGTGTCGCGGGTCACGTCCACTGGGAAACTCTCGGCTTTATCAAATTGGCTTTCGATGTTAAACAAGACCTTCCATTCATCTACTGTGTTTGGCAACATCAGCATGTGATGATCCATTGCAGGACCGTTAAATTCCATGCCGTAAAATTGCAGTACCTCTGGCACTTTGGTTCTCGAGGCTTGCAAGGCTGGATAGGCTTGGGTCAAGTTCAGTCTCGAGTGATTTGGACCGCCGTGATCGGTGGTGACCATCCAAGAAAGACCGTACTCTTTGGCTTTGGCAGCATTCACTTCGGTTGGGTACTGGGCATCACCGAGTTCGCCACCCACAATCGGTTCGGGCGGGTTCTTTTCGCGGTTGTAACCAGGGCTGTAAATGCTGTGGATGTGCGAATCGCCAGCCAGCCAAGTGCGCTTTGCCGTGCTTTGCGAAACAGCATAAGAACCTGCTGCCACCGCAAGTGCGGCGACTCCAACCAGAGCGACATGTTGCTTTTTGAGTTTCATTCTTGCCTCCGAAATGAAATCTAAGGCGCAGTTGTCAACGTCGTGTCAAGCGAAATCAATCAGCGGTTCAACCGCTCGAGTGGACTAAATCGCGTTGCCGACAAGGCTGGAACGATTGCAAAAATCACTGCCACAGGCAATAACAACAGCACCCTGAAATACTCGCTCGGCTCGAGCAACAACAACGGCAAACTCAAGCCAACGTTCTGCTCGAGGATCATTCCAACAACCCAAGTCCCAAAGTAAGCCAGCCCAACCCCGAGCAGCACACCAAGGCTGGTAATCAACAGTGCCTCGAGCAACACCACCGCGATCACGGTGCTGGCTCGAGCGCCAACCGCCCGAAGAATGGCGAGGTTGCGTTGTCCTGCCAATGCCGAGGCGTAGGTATTTACGGCTACGGTAGCCAGTGCCAAAATTAAAACCAAACTGCCAATAATGGCATAACCTTCACGCCCCTGCCCAAGCAAATCGAGTAATCGCCCAACCGTTTGCCCTGGAAAAATGCCTTGTGAAGCAACACCTGTTAAGTATTTGCCTTGGTCGAGTTGACTGGCGATTTGATAGACATAGCCAAGCCGTGTTGGAGTGTAGAGCACGGCTGTCACTTCTCGAGTATCGCCTTTATTGGCGCGACCAAGCTCGCCCGCCGCATGTTCGTTTTTCTCGGGGTGTTGATCTTGCCCGTGAACATTCCAGATGGATTCAATGTCCACGTAAATGCCTCGGTCGCCAGGTCCGCCAGTGGCTGCCAGAATCCCGACCACCGTGTAATCTTCTTTGTGCTCATCAGCCTCGATCAAAGCCACTGTGCCATGATCTGGCTTGAAGGCATCATCAAGCTTTAAGCCCGAAACCTTGGCGGCTTGAGCGCCAACCACAGCCTCGAACGGTTTGGTAAAAAGCCGACCTTGGACGGTTTGGTAAAAAGCGGGGTCGGAGCGTTTTTCACGCAGTTCAAAAAATTCTGGGTTTGTGCCAACCATTGGAAAATTGTTGTAATTGTCACCAAACCCCATCGGAATCGCGGATTTGGTTCGCAGATCGGTTTTTAGTTTTTG
>JANMUC010000627.1:0-4648 GCA_031391225.1 Deinococcales bacterium | reverse complement strand
CTTTTGTACAACAAGTCCGTGCTCGACAAAGCCACCGGCAGCGATTTTGACGCAGACTCAATCAACTCACGCTCAAGCTTAAAAGCCTTGCTTGGCAAAGTTGCCGCCAGTGGCACAAGCGGAATGCACATCTCGCCAATGGATTGGTCTTTGGGCGCTCACATGAGCAACATCTTCTTCACCGCTCAAGGCAAAACCCACAAGCAACGCCTTGCCTTCCTCGAGAATCTCAAAGCTGGCAAAATTTCACTGATGAAAAACAAAGTTTTCATCGGCTGGCTCGACACTGTTGACCTGCTGCGCGATTACAATCAGAACAAAGCCTCACCACTGGCTGCCACCTATGACGACGGTGCACTTGCGCTCGGTTCGGGCAAGGCAGGCTTGTGGTTCATGGGCAACTGGGCAAACCCGAACCTCTTGCAGATCAATGCCAAGAACGAATACGGCGTGCTGCCATTCCCAATCAGCGACAACCCAACCACTTACGGCAACACCCAGATTTCGGTTGGCGTGCCGTTCTACATGGTCATTGACGCATCGCAAAACGACAAGAACCAGCAAGCAGGCGCGGTCAACTTCTTAAACTGGATGGTCATGGACAAAACCGGTCAAGATTACTACCTCAACAAAATGAAGTTCATTCCCGTGTTTGACACGTTCAAAACCAAACCAAGCGATCCAATGTCACGCCAAATCCAAAGTTACGTGCAACAAGGACGCACGCTCGAGTGGATGAACTCACTCTACCCACCAGAAGGTTGGCCATCCATGGGTGCAGTCATGCAAAAGTACCTCGCGGGCAAATCCAGCCGCGCCGAATTCGCCAGAGACCTCGAGGATTTCTGGAAGACTGTCAAGAAGTAAGCCCAAGCTCAAACCTCGAGTATTAGCGTAGAAAGTGAATTCTGCCTCGAGTGAAGCCCTCATCCGGCGCTACGCGCCACCTTCTCCCACAAGGAGAAGGAAAGACAAGAACCTCGAGCTATACCTATAAAAATCCTAAAAGCCCTTCTCCCGATATTTGGAGAAGGGTTGGGATGAGGGCAGACAGGTCATTGCTGCTTTTTGTGTCTGAGCAACACAAAACAACAAAGTCAGAAACAATTTTTCAGCAAAACAAAAACAGAGAAAAACAATCCCTCACCCTCGAGCTTCTAAAACGCAAGCTGAAAGGACACCAAGATGTACAACGAAAAAACGTTCCTAAAAAAATTGGGTTCATTCGCCATCTTTGGACTGATCCCGATCTTCGCGTTTATCACGGTGGTTCTAACGCCTTTCATCGCTGGGTTTTTTTTGACCCTGACCAACTGGGGCGGCGATTCTTCCATTTTCACCACAAAATTTGTTTGGGTTGGTTTACAAAATTACCTGGATTCGTTTACTGACGCGAAGCTCTGGGAAACGCTGGGTTTGACTTTAAAGTACGTGATTTCGGTGGTGATTCTGACCAACATTGTGGCGTTCTTGCTGGCGGTGCTGGTGTCGGCAAGCCTAAAGGGACGCAATATTTTCAGGTCAATTTTTTTCGTACCAAATTTGATCAGCGGTGTGATTCTGGGTTTTATCTGGCAATTTATTTTCTCTAAACTGATCGTTTACCTTGGGACGCTCACCAATATTGAATTGCTAAAATTTTCTTGGCTTGTGGATACCGACAAAGCCTTCTGGGCAATGGTGATCGTGACCGTCTGGCAACTTTCGGGTTATATGATGCTGATTTACATTGCTGGTCTGACCAGCATTCCCAACGACGTGATTGAAGCCTCGAGCTTGGACGGTGCGAACAGTTGGCAACAGTACCTGTTGATCAAAATTCCGTTGATGGTTCCAGCATTCACGATCAGTTTGTTTTTGACGTTACGCAACAGTTTTATGGTTTACGACTCCAACCTGGCTTTAACTCGAGGTGGACCGTTTCGATCAACAGAATTAATTTCGATGCACATTTACAACGAGGCGTTTAACTTGCAGCATTACCAGACGGGTCAAGCCAAAGCCATTTTGTTGTTCTTGATTGTTGCCGCGATTGCCACCACGCAAGTTTATTTCACCAAACGCTTCGAGTTGGGAGACAAATGAAACTGCGTTCATTGCCTTTGTTCGCGCTTGCCTGCGTGGTCGCTTTTGTTTACGTCTTTCCGTTTTTGATTGTGCTGGTCAGTCCGTTTAAATCCAAGTTTGAAATTTTGTTGAACCCCATCGGTTTGCCTGCACAATTTGATCTGAGCAATTTTACCAAAGCCTTCGAGCAAATGAATTACCCTTATGCCTTCATGAATTCAATCATCATCACCGTGGCAACCGTTTTAATTTTGATTGTTTTCCCAAGCATGTTCGCGTATTACCTGGTTCGCTTTGATTACAAAGCCAACAAACTGATTTTTGCCGCACTGGTCACATCCATGATTATTCCATTTCAGGCGCTCATGATTCCGTTCGTTAGTATTTACGGCACGCTGAACATGCTGAACAACAAGTTCATTTTGATTTATTTTTACTTGGGTTTCGGCATCAGCCTATCAACCTTCATGTACCACGGCTTCATTCGTTCCTTACCCTTGGCGCTCGAGGAATCGGCAATTATTGACGGTGCAACGCACTTTCAGGTCTTTTGGTACGTGGTCTTTCCGATGTTGCAACCGATCACCGCCACGATAGCGATTTTGAACGCCTTATGGATTTGGAATGATTTCTTGTTGCCCTCATTAACCTTGTTTGAGAACGACAGAACTTTGCCGCTTTCAACCTATTCTTTTTTTGGGCGTTACACCTCCGATTACGGTCTGGCAATGGCGGGGCTGGCGTTAACGATTGCCCCAATGATTTTGTTTTACATTGTCATGCAAAGAAAAATTATTAGTGGTATTACCGAAGGTTCTTTGAAATAAGCCGAGGTGCGCCCAACACCAAAATTAAGCAGCATTTTGGGTATCTCGAGCACTTCAAACGACAGCAAGTCTGTTTTTTGGACGGCTCGAGCGCCTGAGAATCCATTCAACCACCAACAGGTTGATGACCCAACCCGCACCCATCAAGAGCGATCTGATCATGGGGCTTGGGGTGCCAAAGAACGCAATCCAGAGCAAGGTCACCAGCGCTTGCGTGCCTGCGCCTTGCCCAATGGCATAACCGCGCATCATCCAAGCACCGTGTTGAGCTGTATCGCGGCGTAGGATTGCCAGTGTGCCAAGAACCAGCGATACGATCAGGCGCTGCCAAAAACCAGTCGCAAGGCGTACAAAAGCCCGTTCTGCAAGAATTCTGTGAATTGGTAAAATTGCGCCATCCACAAACCAGTGATTGCCGCCAGCAAACCGCAAATGACCAGCACCCGTCCAGCCATGCGATGCCAACCGAGTCTCGAGCGGCGAAATGCTGGAGAGAATTGAAATGCGCCCAAAATGCTAAACGTGGTCGCCGTGATGATGTGCAGCACGACAGGCAATGGCACGGCGACAAACCGCGCGTTTTCTGGTGTGACCGCTTCGCCGCCAATCAAACCACTGAGGCGAACAACACCTCCAAGAAATGGAATGGCACTGAGTAAAATCAGTGCAACGGGAATGAATCTCGAGTTACTTTTTACGGTTTTCCTCATGTGCAACCTCACTTTTGAACAATGCTTAAGCCGCAACGAACAGTTTTGAATTGTTGTCGTCTTGCTGCCCAAATACTGCCACAGGCTGCCAATTTTGTAGACGTACTAAAGTATGGATTTTGGGATGGTGCTTAAACCAAATTCAAATCGGCATCTCGAGCATCCAAGGACAACCAAGCACTCGGACGCGGACACGCCGCAAGCCACTGACTGACCAAACTGGTTTTACCAAAACCCGCAGGCGCACACACCAACGTCAATTTTCGGCTTAAACCCTCGTTCAGACGCTCAAGCAACCTTGAGCGCAAGACCGCATTGGGTCGCAAGGGTGGCACGAACAATTTGGTCGCCAGAACAGACGAGGACATGGCTGGATTATAGAACTCAGTTGATGTGTTTCAGGTTGCAAAGGTTACTCGAGAACGCCCAGAATGATTTTGACTCGAGCCTTGTGATCTTTGCCATGACATCAAGGCGTAGAATTGGGTTATGACCCAATATCGCACGCTTGGAAATTCTGGTTTACGCGTCTCCCCCATCGCGCTTGGCACAATGCAGTTTGGTTGGACGAGCGACGAAGCCAACAGCCAAACCATCATGGATACTTACGTGGCACATGGTGGTAATTTTATTGATACCGCCGACATTTACTCGTTCTGGGCTAGCAACAACCCTGGCGGCGTCAGCGAGGAAATCATTGGGCGCTATATGAAAGCCCGCAACAACCGCGATCAATTGATCGTTGCCACCAAAGTTCGTGGTCCAATGGGCGCAAACGGCAGCGAGGGACGCGCCAGCATCCATCAACGCGAGGGACTCTCGAGAAAATGGGTTTTACGCGCCTGCGAGGACAGCCTGAAACGCTTGCAGGTGGATCATATTGACCTGTACCAAGTGCATTGGGTGGACTCGAGCACGCCGATTGAAGAAACCCTGTCAGCACTGACCGACCTGGTGCGCAAGGGTTACGTGCGTTACATCGGGTGTCCCCCCGGCTGGCGAGGAGCGCAGTATCAACCGCGATTGCTCCGGCGGCTAGCCTTG
>JANMUC010000308.1:0-3656 GCA_031391225.1 Deinococcales bacterium | reverse complement strand
AATGTAATGACATACATTGAAACTAATTTTTTTAGATTCTTAGTTCTCCTAATAAAGAATACTCAAAACGCTATGCAGAAAGTTTACTCGTTTGTGCCAATGCAAGATTTTGATGAACCTTGGACAGATGAAAAGCTTTATAAAAAATATGATTTAACTAAGGAAGAAATCGCATTTATTGATTCAATGATTCGCCCAATGGATTTGTCAAAAAAAGATGAACCAGATGAGTAAAAAAGGATTCTTTCCACCACGTCCATCCACTAACCCCACCATTTATGCTTATGAATTGGTTGGAGTTCAGACGCATTCGGGATTACTCAAAATTGGCTTTACTGACCGTGATGCTAAAACACGCATCAAAGAGCAATTGGGCACTGCTGCTATTCAATACAAAATCGTGTTTGAAGAATCGGCAATGAAACGAGACGGTAGTTCCTTTACTGACCACGACATACACCGTCTATTACGCAAAAGTGGTTTTGCTAATCCTGATGGCGAGTGGTTTAAATGTACGCTCAAAAATTTACAAGAAGCCATTTTAGAAATTAAAACAGGCGAAAGAACAGAAGAAAACCGAGTTCTGACTTTTGGTATGCGACCCGAGCAAGAAGAGGCGGTTAATAAATCTATCTCTTATTTCAAGAGTTTTAGAAAAGAGAATAAAGACAAAACCCCACACTTTCTTTGGAATGCCAAAATGCGTTTCGGAAAAACTTTTGCCAGTTATCAATTGGCAAAAAAAATGGGTTGGAAAAAAGTATTGGTCCTAACTTTTAAGCCTGCCGTTGAAGATGCGTGGAAAGAAGATTTATTATCGCATGTTGATTTTAAAGGATGGCAGTTTGTTTCCAAAAATGCAGATGAATTATCTGATAAAGATATAGACCCTAAAAAGCCGTTGATTTGTTTTGGTTCATTTCAAGATTATTTAGGTAAAAATAACAATACGGGCGGAATAAAAACTAAAAATGAGTGGGTGCACGCCACTAATTGGGATTGCATTGTTTTTGATGAGTATCATTTTGGAGCATGGCGCGAAAATGCCAAGGATTTATTTGGTAAAGATTTGGAAGCCGAAAAGGAAATTGAAGAATTTAAAAGAATTGAGGAAGAAGGTTTTGCCGAAGAGGATACGGTTGAACATTTAGAAAAAATAATTCCTATTACCACCAATCACTATTTGTATTTATCTGGTACACCGTTCAGAGCAATCACTTCGGGTGAATTTATCGAAGAACAGATTTTCAATTGGACGTATTCAGACGAGCAAAAAGCCAAAGAAAATTGGCATGAGGCAAACAATCCTTATGCTGCTTTGCCAAGAATGGTAATGCTCACCTATCAATTGCCGGATTCTATTCGTCAAATTGCCATGCAAGGCGAATTTGATGGCTTCGATTTGAATATTTTCTTTTCAGCCGAAGGTGAAGGCAACGAAGCGCATTTCAAATATGAAGATGAAGTACAAAAATGGTTAGACCTGATTCGGGGTTCGTTCAGTGAAACCATCATTGACGATTTAAAAATGGGAGAAAGAAAACCACCCTTACCTTTTTCACACGCCCCATTACTCAAAGTATTGAATCATACCTTCTGGTTTTTACCTACTGTTTCAGCGTGCAATGCTATGGCAAATTTGCTCAAGCAGCGTCAAAATAACTTCTATCACGACTATACTGTAGTTGTTGCAGCAGGCACACAAGCAGGAATTGGTGTTGAAGCTTTGCCTCCAGTTTTAGCTGCAATGACTGACAATCCCTTAAAATCCAAAACCATTACGTTATCTTGCGGCAAACTTACCACAGGAGTCTCAGTAAAACCGTGGACAGGCATTTTTATGCTTCGAAATTCATCTAGCCCCGAAACGTATTTCCAAGCGGCATTTCGGGTGCAAACCCCTTGGGTAATCAAAAACCCCGATAGCAAATCACCCAACCAAGAAGAAATTCTGAAAGAAGAATGTTACGTTTTCGACTTTGCCCCTGACCGTGCCTTGCGACAAATAGCCGATTATAGTTGCCGACTGAATGTAAACGAATCCAATCCCGAAACTAAAGTTGCCGAATTTATCAACTTCCTTCCTGTATTGGCTTATGACGGTAGTTCAATGAAGCAAGTTAATGCCGCAGATATTCTGGATATGGCTATGAGTGGAACCACTGCCACGCTGTTGGCACGACGGTGGGAAAGTGCTTTGCTCGTGAATGTGGACAACAATACCCTTACTCGACTGATGGCTAATGAAGAGGCAATGAAAGCCTTGATGAACATTGAAGGCTTCAGAAATCTGAACCAGGATATAGAAACCATCATCAATAAGTCCGAAGCAGTCAAAAAAGCTAAAAAAGCAGCCAATGACCAAGAAATGACTAAGGCAGAGAAAAAAGAACTTTCGGATGAAGAAAAAGAATACAAAAATCTTAGAAAACAGATACAAGAAAAACTTATAAAGTTTGCCACCCGTATACCTGTATTTATGTACCTGACCGACTATCGTGAAAGAAGTTTAAAAGATGTAATCACTCAACTTGAACCAGGATTATTCAAAAAGGTAACAGGTTTAACTGTAAAAGACTTTGAATTGTTGGTAAGTCTTGGTGTATTCAACTCTGGGCTGATGAATGATGCTGTTTACAAATTCAAGCGCTATGAAGATGCGAGTTTAGAATACATTGGTATAAGCAAACACGAAGGTGAAGATGTTGGGCTTTACGATACAGTTTTGAGCAAGGAAGATTATCAAGTGAGTTTGATCAATGAGGGAGTCTAAGTTAACGAAATCACTAAGGTTTCTCAAGCATCACAACTTTACCTGGAAGTCTCGAGCCTCAACCGTTCACCAAATCTCGCGCCAATCGGTTGTGTCGTTCGATCAAACTTCCAGTCTCGAGCGTGAGCAATTCGCCGTCTTGGACAACTATTTTTCCTTCGACCACGGTCAGGTCAACCCTTGGCGTGGCACAAAAAACCACGGCGGCAATCGGGTCGTGCCAAGCGCCCGCAAACTCGAGGCGGTTGAGGTTGACCGCAAAGAAGTCAGCGCGTTTGCCGACTTCTAATGATCCAATATCGTCACGTCCGAGCACTTTTGCACCGACAATTGTGGCGACTTCTAAGGCTTCTCGAGCGGTAAGTTGTGCCGCATCAAATATTTCATGGCGGCGTTCTTGTTCAGCAATCTCGAGCCTCGAGAGCAACATGGCTTGTCGTGCCTCGAGCAGCAAACTCGAGCCGTCATTGCTGGCGCTGCCATCAACGCCAAGCCCAACCTTGACGCCTGCGGTCAAGTATTTTCGCAAGGGTGCAATCCCGCTGGCGAGCCGCATGTTGCTGCTGGGGCAATGCGCCACGCCGCACCCGCAAGTGGCGAATTGGTTTACTTCAAGGTCGTTGACGTGAACCGCGTGGGCAAACCAGACATCACTGCCCAGCCACTCGAGGTCTTCCATTAAGGCAACGGGGCGTCTCCCAAATTGAGCGAGGCAAAAGTCTTGTTCATCTTTGGTTTCTGCCAAATGCGTGTGCAGCATGACGTTGTAGGCTCGAGCCAGCCTGGCACTTTCACGCATCAGGTCGGGTGTAACACTGAACGGCGAACACGGCGCGAGCACAACCCTGGTCATCGCGCCTGGTTTAGCATCGTGATAGGTTTC
>JANMUC010000207.1:0-5551 GCA_031391225.1 Deinococcales bacterium | reverse complement strand
GTCAACCAATGCTCGAGCGTTCCTGGTGCGGCGTGAAACACCTCACCAATCGGTTTGTATTTTGCTTTGAACGTTGCAGGTGGCGCATTGCGGTGCGTGCGGATGCTCGAGTAATCCAACCAACCGTTCTCAACTCGAGATGACATCCTCGCGTCCATGTACGGCAAATGAAACGCAACTCGAGCGCCACGAACCGCGAGTGGATTTTCGGCATCCAAACTGAAAAACCAAACACCAGAATGCACTCCATCCGTGACATAGGTGCGCAAGTTCAACTCGAGAAACGCGTCCGTGCCAGGAATTGGCGGTAAACCTCGAGCATGAATTTGATCCATGCGAAATGGCACAACGCCCAACCAAGCTTGACCCTCAAACGTCTCGAGCCTCAAACCTTTGGGAATAAATTTCTCGAGACTGGCTGCTGAAACGGGATAATGCAAAAACGCCAGATCAAGCCAACGCATGTGCATGACCCACGGACGCTCGGGCTTCATTTGGCGTCAAGGAAACGGGCGCGGAGTTCTGGGGTCGGCAACCAGCAGGCTTCGCGCTTGCCAAAAATGTTGTAACGGTAACGTCCAATCAATTTGTACACCGCATCGCGCAAGAATTTCGGCACAATTTTGAATGCACTCAGCCAAGACCATTTTGCAGGTAAACGCTTGAAAATCTCGAGCACCGCGTCAGACCGAGTAAAAACCTTGTCACCGTCAATCAAAACCACTGTATCCATCGCTGGCATTCGATGCAACTCGAGCAACTTTTGCCCCGCCTCGGATTGCTGCGAGGCAAATTGAAACACCCCAGCTTGGTCCTTCGTAATAATAAATTGCACCACACCGTTGCAAAGGTTACAAACACCATCGAACAAAACAATTGTCTTGCCAGCGTCATTCACGAGTCAAGAATACACAACTCGAGTTTTTAAAACCAGAGTGAGAAGTCCCCCAAATAGCGTTAAACTGCGCTTATGAATGATCCAATCCTGAAAAAATGGGCTGACCTGCTCTGCGATTACTGCTTTCAAATTCAAGCTGGGCAAAGTTTGATGCTCGACGCCAGCAGCACAGCGTTGCCGCTGGTGCGCGAACTTCACAATGCGCTCCTGATGCGCGGCGCGTACCCAGTTTTAAAACTCGAGTATCCCGAACAAACATCAGACTTTTACCAACACGCCACAGACGCGCTTTTGGATAAGGTTTCTAGCGCCGAAATTGCCCAAATGCAAGCCATTGATGCCTTCTTGGCGATTCGTGGCAGCACCAACACGGCAGCGCTCTCGAGCGTTGATCCAGAAAAACAAAATCGAGTACGCCACGCCAACAGCGAACTGCGCAAAGCCAGGGAAGACAAACCCTGGTGTGTCACACTGTACCCAACCCAGGCTTACGCCCAAGACGCGGGCATGAGTTTGGCGCAACTCGAGCAGTTTATGTTTGGCGCAATGTTTTTGGACCGTCCCGACCCTGTTGCCGCCTGGGGTGAAATCCGTGCGATGCAAGCCAAACTGATCGAGAAGCTTGAGAAAGCCAAAATCGTCAAGCTCGAGGCGAACGGTACAGATTTAACGCTGGAAGTCACAAACCGAATTTGGCGCAATTCTGACGGCAAACGCAACATGCCAAGCGGCGAGGTTTTCACAGGTCCACTCGAGACGAGCGTCAACGGCACAGTATTCTTCACAATCCCCAGCATGGTGGGCGGCGTCGAAGTCAGCAATGTCAGGCTCGAGTTTAAAAACGGCAAAGTGATTGCCGCCAGCGCCGAAAAAGGCGATGCCTACTTGCAACGCGCCCTCGAGACGGATGAAGGCTCGAGATTCCTGGGCGAACTGGGCATCGGCACGAATTTTGGCATTCAACGCCCCATCAAAAACATTTTGTTCGACGAAAAAATTGGTGGCACGGTGCATCTGGCGCTCGGCAACAGTTACCCCGAAACGCTTGGCACAAACAAAAGCGCCCTGCACTGGGATTTAATTCTCGACATGCGCCCACCTGCGGGTGGTGGACGGATTTTACTTGATGGGAACGTGTTTGCAGAAAATGGGAAATTTCTCTAACCCACCGGGTTAAATGAAAATACCACCAATCAACCAACGGGTAAAATTGCTCATGAGACAAGCAGTCAAAAGCCAAACAATTCAAACTCGAGCCGTAAGAATTGACCAAGGTGTAAGATAAAAGCATGTCACTGCCATACGATTATTTAATTACTGAAGCTGAACGTTTTAACGTCAGGCTCGAGATTATTGCTGGGGCAACAGTCTGGGAAGCCAGTCCAGTTTTTAGACATCAATGGGAAGTGAAACGAATTGCAAATTCTTTGCAGCCACTGGCAGGCTCGAGTTGTGCATGTATCGAAACACAAGACACGTTGTTTAAATTTCCTGACGGTTCACTGAAACGCCCCGACATTGCCGTGCTTTGCACCATGCCAGACCTCGAGACAGCCGATGCTGCCCTCGAGTTGATTCCAACGGCAGTGGTCGAAATTATCTCTAAAAATTACGAGTACAAAGACTTTGTGCTCGCACCACCGTTTTACTTATCACAAGGCGTGCAGGACATCCTGATTTTCAACCCAGCCGACAAATCCGTACTGCATTACCGACCCGATCTCGAGCAACCAAAAACCTACATTTCACCCATCACTTTGAATCTCGAGTGCGGGTGTGAAATTACGGTTTAATTGATTTGCTCGAGTGGTGCTAGAATTTTGTTATGACCCTTGCCGTGGAAACAAACCAAAATCCACCAGAAATCACGCGTCGGCGTTTTACGCTCGAAGAATTTGAACGCATGAGCGACCTGGGTTTGATTAGTGAGCAACACGCCGAGTTGCTGAACGGAGAGATTTACGTGAAAGGAATGCAGGGCGGAAGGCACGCTTATACCATCGTCACACTGACCGAAAAGATGATTGCCCTCTACCAAGCTCGAGCTTCTGTTGCCGCACAAGTTCCGTTAATTTTGCTTGCCCCACCACCAGATTTTGTCGAACCAGACATCATGTTACGAAACCTCCCAACCTCGCAATATGCAAACCGCAACGCCAATTCAGAAGATGCCATTCTGGTCATTGAAGTCAGCGATTCGACCCTCGAGCGTGACCAAACCGACAAATTAAAAGCTTACGCTCGAAATAGTATTCCCGAGTATTGGATTCTGAATTTGCACAGCAATCAGCTCGAGGTTTACCGTGAACCAAGCGGCGAAGAATACCTGTTCATCCGCAAGTACAAAGCTGGTCAAGCGGTGGCTACCCTCGAGTTTCCTGATTTGTCGCTCGAGTGGTGGTAAAAATCGCTCGAGCCTAAAAAATAATTGTAGGCTGCAATCACGCTGTTGTAACGTATTCCCAATAATTTGAATTGGGAATAAGAGAACACTGATTGGCTAAAAAGATGTGCTCCATCGGGATATTACCAACAAAAGTTTCGCCTCGGTAATGCAAAGCACCCATTTCCTTCAGTTTTTGCAAGCCTAACTGATGAATTTGACGACCCAAATCTTGCTTGCGAAATTCGGGAACAATGCCACAAAACATGCCCCCTTGTCGTTCTTTCGGTTTGGTGTACCTGGGCATCAAAAGCCCTATTTCTTGACCGTTTTGAAGAACGATAAAATTTTGTGCAGCACCACCAATTCGCTCGAGATATTCTCCTTGGGCAATTCGTTCTTCAATCACCGCAAGCGGATCGTCTAAATCTTCTACCGCTGTTGGATCAAATGAATTGCTTTGAATCAACTCTAACAATTTTGCCGCTCTTGACAGGCTTTCTTCGGCATCTGTGATGTTTTCTAGCCTTAAATCTGCATCAACAGGCTCAAGGTTCTGAAGGTCACAGGAATAACCTTGATTCTGAAATGAAAGTGTCAAGTTGAATTTCGCCAGCAATTCAGGTGGTACGAATCCAACCAATTCTTCGTCAAATGCAATTCGCAATAGAGCAGATTGTTTCGCTGATAAGTCCAGTAAAGTCTGAACAATCAGTTCAATCACTTTAGGTTGTCTGTTTGGCGCAGAAATATTGGGACTACCAAAAGTTGACAATAATTTTTTGCCATCTGAATCATCAATTTTCCATTGGAACTTCCCAATGATCTTGTTATTTTCAACGACACACAACATTTTTTCGGGATCAAATTTCCCATTTTTAAGATTCTCTGACAACTTTTTCGTTTTTTCTTGTTTTTCCTCTACACTCAAATCAGCAAACCTGAATTCAACATAATCAGCGATTGTATTTTCATTACAAGCTTGCACTTTCATACATCACCCAGCATAAACTCGAGCGAATCTGCCAGACCATTGCGCCAAGTCACCCAGTTATGTCCGCTCGGGCGCTCGAGATAACGGTGTTTGTAAGACTTATCAAAAAGCATTGCGGCGAAACGACGATTTGCACCCAATAACCACTCGAGTTGCCCACATTCGAGCGAGAACCGAACTGGCAGTTGCTCGAGGGTTTGAAATTGGCTTAACAACCATTCGCTCGCGCCGCGTTTGTATGGTTCGTCTGGCACACCTTGAAATGCGCCCGACTGCGCCACAACCAAACCAAACACGTCAGGGCGTTGCATAGCGGCATACATGCTTGCCATACCACCCAAACTCGCGCCCCATAACCCTCGGGTTGCAGAATCTCGAGACACGGGAAATTTCGCCTCAATTTCTGGCAGGGCTTCCGTCAGCAAAAACTCGAGGTAGTGCGGGTTCAGGTGATACTCGAGGGTGCGGTCATTCGGCTCGAGGAAGACTAGAATGGCGGGTTTGATGCGGTTGAGATGCAGCAGGTTGTCCATGACGCTGCCGAGTTTGCCAGTCCGACGGTAGGCGACGCCATCTTGCACGTAAAAAACTGGGTAAACTCGAGTTTCATCAAAATTCGGTGGCAGGTGAACATAAGCGCGGCGTGTGCCTGCAAAGACCTTGCCAGCCCAATTGAGCGACACGGTACGCCCCTTGGCAGCATCGGTCAGGGGTTCACGCAACGGATGCGCTTCGTAACCCTCGAGAATCGCGGCACGACCATATTTGTACCAAGGGTTTTCAGCCCAAACGTCATTGTCAGGGTCAGCAAACGGTGTGCCATGTTCATCCAGAAATGCGTACTCGACAAACGCAGCTTTGGGAAACTCGAGCGTGATTGAACTCCCAACCTCGAGTTTGATCGGTTTGTCCAAGCCGTCTGTGAAATCGCCAATCAGGGCGTGCGCGTTTTGGGGTGCAGTAAAAGTCACCTGGTTTTTCAGAATCTGAATTGGCATTGCCACGAATATAACCCGCAAAACGACAACAAAAAACCCTCGAGAATCTCGAGGGTTTGGAATTTGTAAATCTGTCTTAGCGCTTGGAGAATTGTGAATACTTGCCAATTGAATTTTAAATACCATTTAGATGCAGATGAGGAGATCATTAATCCGGCAAATTTTATTGAGTTGGCAGATAACTGAGAAGGTGAACATAAAGCCACTGGTTCTTAAATTATGGAGGGTTTAATGCAAAATTTCAATAAGAATTAATTTAAATAAGAACAATATCTTTA
>JANMUC010000177.1:0-3308 GCA_031391225.1 Deinococcales bacterium | reverse complement strand
GCGATCGGCGACGATCGCATGCCATTGGCGGTGTGTCATGCGCTGGCGTACATCAAGAAGGCCGCTGCGATGGTAAACGCACGCAACGGAGCGCTGCCGCAGTGGAAGGCCGACCTGATCATGAACGCCTTTGGCGCACATGTGACCCTGCTCGAGACTGCGCCCAACATCTTGCCGCCCGCCGATGCAGACGTGGCTCGAGCGCTGCGTGAAGGCTTTGAGCGTCAAGGGGTACGGGTGATCACCGGAATTTCTGGAATCGAACGTATCGAACTCGAGCCTGACGGCTTGCGGCGCTTGACGTACTCGAGTCAGGGCGTGCAGCATTCAATCAACGTTGAGGCGGTGATTTTGGCAGTCGGCTGGCCCGCCGCGCTCGAGGGACTTGGTTTGGAACAGATTGGGCTGGAAACCGAGCGCGGGTTTATCAAGATAAATTCGTTTTTGCAAACCAACCTCGAGCACATTTTTGTGGCAGGCGACGCCAACGGTCTGGACATGCTGGTGCAAGGCGCGAATTTTGAAGCCGAAGTTGCCGCCGAAAATGCGGTGAGCGGCGCAAAACTCGAGTTTGACAGGCATTCGTTGCCAAGTGGCGGATTTACCGATCCTGACCACGCCGGCGTTGGCGTCACTGAGGCTCGAGCCCGAGATGAAGGCATTGATTGCGTGGTTGCCGTGGCGCGTTACAGCGACCTCGAGCGGGCAATTATTGACTCGAGGACGGCAGGTTTTTTAAAGCTGATCGCCGATTCGACGGGGCGCATCATTGGCGCAAATGGCACTGGTGAAAACGCAGTCGAGGTCATGCAAGCCGTGGCGACGGCGATGGCGGCGCAGGCGACTGCCGCCACCCTCGCCAGCGTGCGTTTTGCGTATCCGACCTATACGGCAATCATTGGTGAGGCGGCACGTAAAATTCTGACCAAATTCGAGGCGCGGGCGTAAATGGCGTTTGTCACGGTCGCAACCCTCGAGCAACTGCGTGAAGGTTCCGTTTTGAAAATTCAAGTTGCCGATCGAGAGTTGCTGATTTTTAGCCACGGAACCGGAATTTCGGCATTGTCGGCGAGATGCACACACTTGCAGATGAGCCTTCCAATTCATCACGAACACGGTGTGGTGACCTGTATGTTTCACGGTGCAGAATTTGAATTGCTGACCGGACACTGCCGTTATTTTCCCAATTCACGCAGTCTCTCGAATTCAACCCAATCACACGACTTGCAAACCTTTCCGGTACAGATTCTCGAGAATCGTGTTCAAGTTGATTGTGGTTGATCGTGGTTAACGGTAAAATTGTCTGATGCGTCCGATTCAAGTTCTTCCCGCCGAAATTGTGCGCGAAATCGCGGCAGGAGAGGTTATTACCCGACCCGTCGACGCGGTCAAAGAACTTCTCGAGAACGCGCTTGACGCCAATTCAAGCCGCATCGAACTTGAACTCGAGCGTGGCGGTTTGGCGTTGATTCGGGTGACCGATGATGGTCTGGGAATTGAGGTTGATCAGATCACCCTTGCCCCAAAGCGTTTTGCGACCTCCAAACTCGATGCTGGCTTTGGACTCTCGAGCATTGACAGTCTCGGTTTTAGGGGCGAGGCGTTGTGGAGCATCGCTTTTGCCGCAAGTTTGACCTTAACATCACGCCCGAAAGATCAACTCGGCGGCGCTAAAGTCACCGCGTTTGCCGACGAAGCCATCCTCGAGCGCGTGGCGTGCGCGGCAGGCACGAGCGTCGAGGTGCGTGATCTGTTTCAAGAGTACCCTGCACGGCTGGCTTCGCTCGAGTCCCCTGCACTCGAGGCGCGGCGAGTGATGGTGCTGCTAAACCGTTATGTACTGCACTACCCGAACATTGCTTGGCGAGCCGTGATTGACGGTGAAGCCAAATTGATTCATACCCCTGGCAGTTACCGCGAAGCCGTCGCCACGGTCTACGGCGCGATGACCGCCAACCGGATGCTCGAGGTAAAACTTCAAGACGGGGATTATGCGGTGTCTGGAGTGGTGTCGCGCCCTGAAATGGCTCGACCACGGCGCGACCGAATGCACATCAGCGTCAATGGTCGCCCAGTCGAACTCGAGGAGACTGTGGCGACGGCGGTGTTAAAAGCCTTTCAAGGATTGCTGCCCAAAAATTATGCACCAATCTGTGTGCTGGACATTACGATTCCGACGCAAAAACTAAACGTCAACACGCATCCTTCAAAACTGCGGGTCGGTTTTCTCGAGGCTGGATTGGTTCAAGATTTGATCGAAACGGCAGTTTTGACGGCATTGCGGGAGCATCCGTTGGTGAAATCTGCCCCTGAACCTCGAGTGGTGACCGGTCCGATTCGGGCGTTTGGCAACAGCTTTCCGGCACTTTTATTTATTGGAACTTACCGCGATGCGTATTTGTTGGCACAAGGCGACGGCGATCTTTGGTTGATCGATCAGCACGCCGCGCACGAGCGTGTTTTGTTTGAAGAACTCGAGCGGGCATTTGACGCGGGACAACGTTTGGAACTGCCCGAACCCGAGCTGATTCAACTCACGCCGCTCGAGGTTGCACACTTTGAAGCCCGAGCACCAGAACTCGAGGCTTGGGGTTTATGCCTCGAGCCATTTGGGGTAAGTCTGTACCGTGTGCGGGCGTTACCGGCAGTGGTTTTGGGGCTTCCACTGCCCGATTTGGCTCGAGAGATCGTTCATGAGGCACTTGGCGCTAATGAAGCCAAAAGGGCGGTGCTCTCGAGGTTGGCGTGTCACCCTGCCATCAAAGCTGGTCACAAACTGGCGTATCACGCCGCGTCAGACTTGCTAGAGGCTCTGCGAACCTGTGAAATTCCTTGGACGTGCCCACACGGACGTCCCACCGCCTTGCGCTTGACCGAACGCGATCTGGCGCACCAATTTGGTCGGCGCAGTGCCAGAGATGTCGCTCGAGTCGGCGATGAGCGTTCAGCGATTGAACGCAAAAACCTTGATTGAACCTTGATCAACATGACTCGAGAACGGCGATTGGCATCAATTGACGCGAATTCTTTCGTTTCCAGTATTGGAGCTTTTAAAAGCAAGACCAGTAATACCAAATTGCGGGGAACAGTCATGTTTTATCGACTGTTCCCCCGACCAACGGGAGTGGCAAAAACACGGCGTAACCGGGGTGAACTATTTTATTGCCCGAAGCGACCATGCCCGCAGCGACCCAGCCCGTCAGGTGCATTTTTAGGGTCAAGACAGGTGCGTTTTATGGTCAAGAAGCGACCATGCCCGAAGCGCCGCAAGCCCGTCAGGTGCTATCTTTAAGCGGCAAGACAGGTGC
>JANMUC010000165.1:0-9220 GCA_031391225.1 Deinococcales bacterium | reverse complement strand
AAAAGATTGGAACCATAATGACTTGCAAGGGAATCATCAGGGTCGCAAGCGTAATCAAGAACAGCATGTCACGACCCACGAACTTAAATTTGGCGAGCGCAAATGCCGCCATCGAGTTGGTGATGAGCGCCAGTACCATGCTGGTCACAGCCACAAATAATGTATTCAGGGTGTACTGTCCAAAATTACCAGTGTTAACAGCAATCTTGTAATTCTCAAAGGTCGGTTCGGCGGGCAATATTGTGGGTGGAAAGACGAACAATTCGCCAGCAGGTTTGAACGAACTCAATACCACCCAAATGATCGGAAGAATAAAAATGACCGCAGTCACGACAGCAAAAATTTCTTTGAAGATGTTGCGCTTTGGTCCTGGCGGTGCATCGCTGCGCCGTATTTTTTTCAGGCTTGGGACAGCATTTACAGTGGTCATAAGTACCTCAAAAAGCTCGAGATCAGGTTAATCATTGCGGGAAAACCTCGATTGAACAGCGGTCAGCACCATCAAGATCAAGAACAACACTACTGACATCGCACTGGCGTAGGTTGGGTTGGTCTCGTCAAAAGCAGTTTGATAAATTTTTTGCACCAACAATTTAGTGGTCGTGCCAGGACCACCATTGGTCAGCACCAGCAAGACTTCGAAGGCTTTAAACGCATTGATGATACTCAGCGTGGTGACCAGCACAATCGTTGGGGTTAAAAGAGGCAGGGTGATCTTCCAAAATTGGACGTTTGGCACTGCGCCGTCTATCGAGGCAGCTTCGTAGAGTTCTGGGGCGATGGTGTTTAACCCACCAATAAAAATCACCATTGATGCGCCAACCCCAGCCCAGACGCTTGCCAGCACCACTAGCAGCCGAGCAAACGCAGGGTCGGTAAAAAATGGAATCGTTGCGCCGCCAGCATTGCCAATCAGGGCGTTGACAATGCCAAGTTCACCAAACATAAAACGCCATGCCACGCCAATCACCACCGGCGAGAGAATCACGGGAATGTAAAATCCAACTCGAGCCAGCGCCGTACCGAGCGTGGTTTGGCGCAACATGATGGCAAGTGCCAAGCTGATTGCCACGTTCAGAATGACCACCGCAGTCACATACCAGAAGGTGTTCAGCAGTGCCTCGAGAAAGGCATTGTCTTGAAACAAACGTGCATAGTTTTGAAAACCAAAGCTGTGCAAACCCGTCGTGAAGTTCCCATCAAACAACGAGAAACCCAAACCAAAAATCATGGGCAGCAGCACAAAAACCGAAAAAATAATGGTGTTTGGCGCAACGAACAGATAGGGCGTGAGTCGTTTCAGCAAACTGGTGTTCACGGTACACCTCCTTTTAAAACATCAAAAATAACCACAGGCTTCCCACACGGCTAATACGTTCATGGAAAGCCTGTTGCTCGAGATATTTTTTACTTCAGGAACTTGTTGCCCTCGGTGGTGATCGCCTCGAGAGTTTGTTTTGGTGTTTGCTGATCGAGAATCATTTTGACGATGTTTTCACGGATAAAGACGTTCATTTTTGCCATTGCAGGGTTCGCCCAGTCTTTGCCTGTCAAAGACGGAGAAGCGGTCAGGTCACTGCGGAAAACATTGTACTCGTCGTCGTAACTGCCGTATTTGATGTCTTGTGAATCTTTGCGCCCCGACATGGCGAGCAGTTCTTTGGAATACGCAGAATTCACTTCTTTGCTAGTGATCCATTTGATAAATTTCGCGCCTTCGGCAGCATTTTTACCGTCCTTAAAGCCCATAGCGAATGTGCCGCCAGGGTTGGTGCTGCGAACCTTGTCGCGCGGCATTGGCATGACCCCCCAAGCAAAGTTTTTGATCGGGGCAAGCAGCCCAAGGTGTCCATTGGTTGCCATGTACATGGCGGTCAAACCGCTTTTGAATAAGCCTGTCGAATCTTCGCCCGACAACCAGACGCTTTTTTGTGCCAGTCCGTCTTTGAACAAATCACGGAAGAACGTAAATGCTCGCAAACCTTCCGCGCTGTCCACCGCAAAACTCTTGCCTGCTGCGTCAATGTAACGTCCACCGGCTTGGTACAAGGTCGAGCTAAAGCGGTGTGTGGTGGCATCCCATGACAGGGCAAAGCGGCATTTACTCTTTTTGGTCACAGTTTCCATGGCGGTGCGCCACTGCTCCCAAGTCCAAGGCAATTTTACATTGGTAGGGGCTTTGATACCCGCCTCGTTAAAGCAGTCTTTGTTGTAATACAAAGCCGTCACGGTGGCATCCATCGGCGCACCAATAATCTTTTTACCAGCTTTGATGTATGGCACTTGGGTTGCCAAGAAATCCTTGGGGTCAATCGTGCCTGTTAAATCGGTTGCCAAAGAACCAAACTGGGCAATGTTTGCCGTCACCACTCGAGCCACATCGGGCGGGGTGTTTCCGGCGATCATCAATTGCAGTTTTTGCGAAAGTTGCGGCAAGGTGACAAAGGTGGGTTGCACGCTGACGCCAGGGTTGGCTTGTTCGTAGAGTTTGGCGTATTTTTCAAACACGGCTTGATCGCCGGCTCCTGCGGTCATCCACAAAATAGCCAAATCTGATTTGGTTTGGGCGACGGCGTTTGCAACAAGCAGTGAACCCGCCACTGTCGTCGCTGTGAAGAGTGCCGCGAGTGGGATTGAGAACTTCTGTTTCATATACAACCTCCTGGAGCTGTAAAACCTTTGATTGAGGGCTGCGGTTTTGGGGCATCAACCTGACCGATGTGCAGAAGTTAAACTTCAAGTATGCGAAATAATCCTAGTTTGGAAACCGGTTTCCAAAACCGTACTACAAGATTTTCACCCTGTCAATACCCTGAGTCTCAACCTCGAGCATCCGAACCTAATGATAAAATCAGGTGCAGTGTGGGCAATTGAATTTTTGTGTGCCATAAGCTATATTGAGCACCATGATAAAGCGACCAACGATTACAGACGTGGCGCTCGAGGCGGGAGTGGCACGCTCGACTGTCTCCAAAGTCGTCAACAAAACCCAGAAGCTCAACTCGAGCACCGAAGCCAAGGTCTGGAAAGCAGTTTCCAAACTTGGTTATCAAGCCAACACACACGCCCAAATTCTCAGCACGGGTCGCTCGTGGGCGATTGGCATCGTGATTCTTGATATTCTCAACCCGCACTTTACGTCCCTGGTCAAAGGCGCGTCACTGACGGCAGCCGAAAAAAATTACCTGGTCTTGCTCTCCGATGCCGAAGAAAACCCAAAACGCGAACATCAACTGATCTCGAGCTTGCGTGCCCGAACAGACGGTCTGATTCTGGCAGGATCGCGTTTGAGTGATGCAGAATTGTTCGCCTTACACAGTCCTGAACAACCCATCGTGACCGTCGGGCGCGTGATCGAGGGTGTGCCGTCGGTGGCGGTGGACGAACGTACCGCAGCCGTGCAACTCACCAGCCATTTGATCAACCTTGGGTGCAAACGGATTTGCTACTTAAGTGGTCCAGCTTTTTGGGTCAATCAAGAACGACAAGCTGGCTATCAACACGCCGTGACCCAAGCAGGATTGACCTCGCAGGTGCTGCCACTGACCACCCCAGACCTGAACGGCGGTGAACAAGCCAGCGCCCAACTCTGGAAAACCAACCCTTTACCCGATGCCATTATTTGTTACAACGACATGGTTGCCATCGGACTCATGGCTTCACTCAAGACGCTCGGCATCAAGATTCCCGAAGAGGTCAGCATTGCTGCTTTTGGCAATCACCCACTTGCCGCACATTTGACACCCTCACTGACCCACATGGAAATTCCCAGCCAGCAACTTGGCGAACGCGCCGTCAAACTGCTGCTTGAAATGCTCGAGAAACCCGAGAAACCTCAACACATTTTGCAATACGCGGTTTTACGCCCTCGAGAATCGACTCGAGCTTCATAAGTCGCTAAGGATTTGGCACTTAATAACATCCCGATTTCGTGGGAAGGTGAACACAAGCGCGAACAGCCCGCAAGGTGCTGTCTTGTGAGCAAGAAGGTTCACCCCTACACCACAACGTTTTATCGTAGGGGCGCTGCTTACGACCATGCCCGCTAGCGATTCCGCCCGTCAGCGCCCCAAGCCCGTTAGGTGCTGCTCTAAGGGGCAAGAAGGTGCATCTTGGAATCAAGCGGTCTCGCCCGAAGGTGCGTTTTGAGACCAAGAAGAAGGTGCATTTTATGGTCAAGAAGCTGCGCCCTTGCACTTGTGCATTTTATTTCAGGACAAATCCTAAGTTCACTTCAGCATCCTCGATTCCGACACTCAAGTTTGGGTCACGAAATCCCGGTCATCCACATCGGAGTTATCAATTGCGACCAGCCAGACGCGCCTGCGTGCGATTTTCGCTGACAAACTCTGGATCAAATGCGATAGACCTCGAGATCAAAGCGGCAGTTTGTAGAACCTGATCGCGCTGGAAATCTGAAATGCCCTCATTTCGGCTCGAATGCAGACTGAGGCTGATTGCTGCGATGATGTCGCCGTTGTGGTTGTGAATCGGGGCTGCGACGCAACAAACACCAAGCATTGATTCCTCGAGATCGAGTGCAAATCCTTGCCGTGCAATTTGCTCGAGTTCGGTTTTGAAAACGCTTTGATCGGTGATTGTGAACAACGTATGCGCGATCAGTCCAGATGGCTGGAACGTGCTTAAAACCACGCGCCACGATTTGCTGGCAAGCAACACGCGCCCAAGCGCGTTGGCGTGTGGCGAAACCGCGCTGCCGATGTTGTGTGCAGACTTGAGTGCCTGCGGGTTTGACCCAAGAACTTTATCCACGTAAATCAAACGACCACCGTCCAGAACCGCCAATTGCACGGTTTGAGAAAATAATGCCTCGAGTTTGACCAAAGCGCGGTGCGCCACGTCGCGCCAAGGGGTGTTGGTCAGCAGGTACTGCCCAAGCGTCAGGATTTTGAATCCCAATCGGTAACGTCCCGTGACCATGCGGTGCAACAGTCCAATACTCTCGAGCGAGGACAACAATTGATGGGCGTTGGACTTGGGAATCTCGAGGGTACGGGCGACTTGGCGCACGCCCCATTCTGGATGTTGCAAATTGAACAGATCGAGCACCGCTCCAGCCTGAGAAACTGTTCCAAGAATTGCCATGCCTCCATTCTAATTCGTCCGTTTATTCTGGACAATAGACTTGTTAATCTGCCTTCAAAGCCCGAAACTGCGGCATCAACTTTTTGGAGGCAATATGCGAACCCAAGTTGGCATTATCGGCGCAGGACCGGCAGGTTTGCTGCTGGCACACCTGCTACATCAGCAAGGTATTCAAACCGTGGTGCTCGAGTCGCGCTCGCAAGAATACGTCCAAAAGCGCGTGCGGGCAGGTGTACTCGAGCATGACAGTGTTGAATTGTTAAAGGCACACGGTTTGGGTGAGCGTCTCGAGCGTGAAGGTTTAAGACATGAAGGTACGTTGTTGCGCTTTGGCGGTCAGACGCACCGCATTGATTTCCCGTCATTGACGGGCGGTAAATCGGTGACGGTCTACGGTCAACAGGAAGTGGTCAAAGATTTGATTCAGGCGCGACTCGAGTCTGGGGCGGCACTGCATTTTGAAGCCCAAGGTTTGCGGGTGGCTGGACTCAAGACCGATCAACCCACCATCAGCTACCTCGAGCACGGTCAGGAACGCACGATCCATTGCGATTACATTGCGGGTACGGACGGTTTTCATGGTATTTGCCGCGACGCGATTCCAAAAGGTGTTTTAAAAGTCTTTGAACGCACGTACCCATTCGCCTGGCTTGGGATTCTGGCAAAAGCACCACCCTCGAGCAACGAGTTGATCTACGCCAATCACGAACGCGGCTTTGCGCTGCACAGCATGAGATCGCCGACAATCACCCGAAATTACTTGCAAGTCGCGCCCGATGAAAACCTTGAAAACTGGTCAGATCAGCGCATCTGGCAAGAACTGCAACAACGCCTCGAGACGAGTGAAGGTTTTGAGCTTGTGACAGGGGAAATTTTCGAGAAAGGCATCACACCGATGCGAAGTTTTGTGGTCGAACCGATGCAGTACGGGCGCATGTTCCTGGCGGGCGATGCGGCGCATATTGTGCCGCCAACGGGCGCAAAAGGCATGAATTTGGCAATCAACGATGTCAAAATTCTCTCGAGCGCATTGATCCAAAAATACCAAAACGGTTCTGGTACGGCGCTCGAGCAATACTCGCTTCACTGCTTGCGGCGCGTTTGGCGGGCGCAGTATTTCTCGTGGTGGATGACTTCGATGTTGCACAGACATGATTTGAGCGACCCTTATGAGCACAAATTGCAACTCGCGCAACTCGAACAGGTCGTCTCGAGTCGGGCACAGGCACAAGTGCTTGCCGAAAATTACGTCGGAATGCTCGACCCAAGGGGTTAACATGAACACTTTTGCCACAGGGGGCGGCGTGAAACTGCACTACCGACTCGAGCACCCAGACCAGAATGTATTGCCAGTCGTGTTCATCAATTCGCTTGGCAGTGATTTGCGAATCTGGGACAGCGTAACTGCAAGGCTCGAGTGTCCAGTGTTGCGCTACGACAAACGTGGTCATGGCTTGTCCGACGCGCCGACGGGACCTTATTCGATCACCGACTTTGCCAACGACCTCCTTGGGTTGCTCGAGCAACTTAAACTCGAGCGGGTCGTGTTGGTCGGGATTTCGGTTGGGGGTCAAATCGCGCTCGAGTTCGCCTCAAGGTTTCCTGAGCGTGTGGCTGGCGCGGTGTTTTGTGACACGGGCATGAAAATCGGCACGGCAGAATCATGGAACGCCCGTATCGCGGCGGTACAAGAAACGGGGCTTGCCTCGATTTCGCACAGCATCATGCAGCGCTGGTTCAGTCCAGCATTTCATGCCAATCAACCCCTGCAAATCAGTGGTTTTCAAGCGATGCTCGAGCGCACATCTGCCCTTGGTTACATCGCCACCTGCGAGGCACTGCGCGAATCGGATTTAACGCTTGCCGCGCAAACTGTACGTCAATCGCAAATCAAAACCTTGGTCGTGTGCGGCAGCGAAGACCAGAGTACACCCTTCACGCTGGGTCAAGAACTCGCACAAACGCTGGGCACAAACCTCGAGTTGATCGAAGGGGCGGGTCATTTGCCGTGCATTGACCACGGAGAAGAACTTTCAAAAATCATTCAGCGGTTTCTCGAGGGGGTCGCATGAGCAAATTTGAAAATGGCATGAAGGTCAGGCGCGAAGTGCTTGGCGACGCACACGTGGATCGCTCTTCGCAAAACGCCAACGCCTTCGATCAGGACTTCCAGCAACACATCACCGAGACCGTTTGGGGCAGCCTTTGGACACGAGACGGACTCGAGCGCCACAGCCGCCACCTTGTAACAATCGCCATTCTTGCCGCCCTGGGTCGAGAACACGAACTCGAGCTGCACGTGCGCTCCACCATCAACACTGGGGTCACACCCGAACAACTGCGCGAGGTGCTGATGCACGTCGCCGCTTACGCGGGTGTACCCGCCGCGAACAGTGCCTTTGCGATTGCCAAACGAATCCTGACCGAACAGGGACGGCTCGAGGATGGTGCATCATGAGCAAAACGATTCAAACCCTCGATTGGCGCATTCAACCAGCCCATTTGCACCCGCCTTACACCTCGAGCATCAAACGAGCGCCAAATCATGCGCTCGTGCCGCTGGCGCATACGTTAAGCGAGTTGACCGGACCGGTCTATGGTCACTCGAGCCTACAAGAACTCGACAATGATCTGACCCGCAACGCGATCAAAAACGGCGAACCTTTGGGTGAACGAATGGTCGTCACTGGGCGGGTGCTCGACGAATACGGGCGACCCGTGCGAAATGCGCTGCTCGAGGTTTGGCAGGCAAACGCGGCTGGGCGCTACATTCACTTGCGCGACCAACACCCCGCGCCGCTCGACCCAAACTTTAACGGCGCAGGGCGCGTGCTGACCGACAACGACGGCGCGTACAGCTTCACCACTATCAAACCCGGCGCATACCCGTGGCGCAACCACCACAACGCCTGGCGACCCGCCCACATTCACTTCAGCGTTTTTGGACGCAACTTTCTCGAGCGCATGGTGACACAAATGTTCTTCCCTGGCGATCCGCTTTTGCCATTCGACCCGATTTACAACGGCATTCCCGACGCTGCCGCCCGAGCACGCCTGATCTCGCATTTTGACCTCGAACTGACCAAACCAGAATGGGCGCTCGGCTACCGCTTTGATATTGTGCTCGCAGGAAGCCTTTGTACACCCTTCGAGCGAGACGGAGACGACGATGAACACTGAAGACTCGAGTTTACAAACCGCCAGTCAAACCGTCGGACCGTTTTTTCACAACGCATTGATCCGAGACGGCGATAACATTCTGGTAAACCTGCAAACTCGAGGTGAGCAACTCTGGTTGCGCGGTTGTGTTTTTGATGGTGAAGGTCAAGCCATACCAGACGCAATGCTCGAGATTTGGCAGGCAGACGCTGCGGGAATTTTTAACCACGAATCTGACCCCCAACACGCCCAAGCTGACCCCAATTTTACTGGCTTCGGACGTTCTGCAACAGACGCAAACGGCGCGTACTGGTTTCGTACCATCAAACCTGGCGCTCGAGAAACGACATCCCACATCAACGTTCACTTGTTCATGCGCGGCTTGTTGATTCATCTTGTGACCAGAATTTACTTTGACGACCAAACCGAAAACTCGAGCGACCCCGTATTGAACGCGCTCGAGCCTGGAAGACAAAAGAGTTTGATTTCCACCCGAGAGGCTGCACCCGACGGCACGACCTACCGTTTTGACATTCACATGCAAGGCGAACTCGAGACGGTGTTTTTTGATGTTTAAGGCTAAATACAAGGGCGCAGCAAGCAGCGCCCCTACACAGTCACCAAACGGGAGAAGGTCAGAATCTCGAGCTATACGTGTGAGCGAGTTTAACTCCCTTCTCCCGATGTTGGGAGAAGGGTTGGGGATGAGGGCAGCGCAACATTCGCCCCTTTTTAAATCTGAACCCTCAAATCTGGTTTTGCGGATGGTGTCTTAAATGGCGTTTTCGGCGCTCGATTCGCAATTGTACGGGTCTATGTTTGCTGATCCTGCCGTGACAAAAATCTTTGAAGACGCGTTTCATGTCAAAACAATGCTCGAGGTTGAGGCAGCCCTGGCACGGGCGCAGGGCAAACTTGGGATCATTCCACTCGAGGCGGCAAAGGCGATAAATAC
>JANMUC010000108.1:0-1068 GCA_031391225.1 Deinococcales bacterium | reverse complement strand
AACGACACCAACCCCATCAACATCCCTAACTTTTTCGGGTCAACCAAATGCGTGTCCTCGAGATGAAATCCCCTGGTTTTCAGATTCCCAAACAAGGTTTCAATCCCCCACCTTAAACCATAGTATTGCAATCCAGAACGTGGTTTATCATCACAAGCCACCACCAGTAAGTCATCTTCAAGCATTACAGCCGCTAAGTGAAACCACTCTCCACTGATTCGATGCTTACGACGCAAAAACTGGGATTCATTGACTTTTAAATGCTTAAAACGTAATCCTAAATTTCTGGCTTTGCAATTCGGAAAAATCAAACTGTTTTTCTTCATCCGAATACAACGCTTAATCCCCCGTGTTTTCAAGTAAGCTAACCAGTCCTTACCCACAAATTCCCTATCGCCAATGAAGACTTTGATCCTCGAGATTGGCAGCACTCGAAGTAAAAAGTTTAGGAGTTGAATCCGTTCGGTTTGGTTTGAATTGCCTTTCTTCTCGAGTACAAGCCAACACAATGGAATCACCGTACTTTGATAAAGAACACCAAGAACCAAAAAATTGATGTGTACCACACCATAATCCCAGTTGGTTCGATCCATTACGAGTACCAAAGGTTCGTCTGGAAGCAAGCTGAGTAAGAATTTAAGGAAAACAACGCTGGAAGGTTTGAAAATCTGAAAGAAACGCTGGATTTTGCGGTAGGCAGCTTTAGTCTTCGTGCCGCCCATGTGAGATGCGATTTCGGTCAGGTTCACGGTTCGGACTGCGATCAGGGCGAGGATAAAGGCAACGAGGAAACGCTGTCGGCGGATGTCCCAGTTAAGGTTGGCTTTGGCGAGGAGCGTGTTTGGAGTAGACTTCATGGGGTGAGTTCCTTTCTGCGGTTCGTTCAGCACGATTACCGTAGCAGGAATTCACTCTTCGTTTTTTAGGTCAAACGTTTTGACGTGTAAGTACCAACACCTAAATAAGTTAAACTAAACTATGGGCGCACCCGTCAAAAAACTTGAACTCAGCGAAACTCAAAAGCTAGAACTCGAAAAGCATTACCAGAACGGCAAAAATCATGCTTTC
>JANMUC010000099.1:0-5343 GCA_031391225.1 Deinococcales bacterium | reverse complement strand
GGCGGCTGTTCGCACACGGGTTCTGGAAGGTCTTTCCAGGCGATGGCATTTAAACTTTGCTCGACCAGCACGATTTGCGCAGGGCTTAAGGTTTTCACCAGACTTTGCACCCCGTTTTTGCTCAGTTCGTAACGACCATCGCCGTACAAGCGCGTGGTTTCAACGTCTTTTCCAGCTTGTTTCCAGAGTATCTCAAGTAGTACAGCATCAGGCTTGGGCAGTGGGCTGCCGGTACCGCTCGAATCGAGACTGTCGGAAGCGAACAAGGCTTGAAGCACGGGTCTGAGAAATTCAACACTCGAGACATCGCAATCAATGGTGCGTTTCACGATGCCATCTTTGGTCAGCACATGCCAAACCGAAGACGTTTGCGGTCCTTTGTGGATTTGATTGAAACGCAAGTACAGTTTCTCGAGGGCAGGAACTTTGGTGTTTGGATAACCATAAACCACCACTTGTTTGACCGTCTTGCCAAGCAAAACCCGCCAGGTCATGGTGCTGGTGTTGATTGACGCGGTGCCGGTCTTGTACTCGGCTTGTAAATGCTCAAAATCTGCCTCGAGAATCGCGGCTTTCAGTTCTGAAAGTTCGTTGCTGGAAAATTTGAATACTGCACGCCATTTGAGTTCCACGGGTTTACGGCTGGTTTTGCCGTCGTAATCAACAACAATCTCAAAATCGCTTAAAAATTCGTAACGTCCATCGCTAAACACCCTCGAGCCTTCAGGGGAACCTTGGTTGGGTTGCAACATGATCTCGAGGATCAAGTCTGTCGCGCTTGAAAAAGCCGTTTGGTTGGTGGCTTGTGTCATGGTGGCTTTAACTCCTGTTCTTGAAAACGGCAAGGCATTGGCGAAAATGAACAATACGCCCAGAATAAAATAAGCAAAGTAGCTGGTGTTGACTGGTGTCAGCGGGTAAACACCCTTGTGGTTCATGACCAACTCCTTTCAGCATCACGGCGTCGTTGCAGGGGCAGGCGTTGCCCCAGGGGTGGGTGTTGGTGCGGGTGTGCTGCTCGGGCTTGGCGCTGTTGGACGGGCGGTGGCAGGACCAAGCGCCCATTCGTTGACGCTGGTGATTTGTTGCAACGCCGCATGGAAGGTCGAGTAATGCTGAGGTTGAACCGTGTTTCCCAGCGACATGATGTTGTCGTTGTTTTCATTCACCGCGCCAGGCAATGGTTGTCCAGAAGCATCGGTCATGCCTTTGGTCAGACCATCATGGCTGGCTGCCGTGCCTGCCGCCGCCCCCGTACCCTGAATCATAGAACCTGATCCTGTGGCGTATTCGTCACCCAAACCAAAGGCGTGACCCATTTCGTGCGCTCCAATGACCTGGGCTGTGCCACTGTCAACGATCAGATCGACGCGGCGTTGACGGCGTTGAGCGGCATTGTCATCGGTGGTGCTCGAGCCTGCGTCTTCGCCTTGAGGGTCGGTGACGACCGCACCGGTGACATTGGTAAATCCAAGGGTGGTCAATTCGGCTTGGACGCTGTTGGCACGGCGTTGCGCCAAATCCTTGTTGTAATTGGCTGTGCCAGAGGCGCTGGTGTGAGCCTCGAGTTTGAGGGCGATCGAACGGCTGCCGGCTGTGCCAGGAGCACCTTGGAAGGTTGCCACCCAAGTGGTCAGCCTGCCTCTTGCCGCCGCGTCCACGTCGGCGCTGTTGTGATCAAAGTTGACCGAGTTTCTTAAGAGGTTGTCATGCCTTGGTGCGAAGTCGTTGCTCGAGACGACCATTTGACCATCAAAAGACTTGCTTGCGTCTTGGTTGTTGACAAATGCCGAACCTGTTTCGGGTCCTTTGTCGGTGACTGTACCGTCAGGGTTGGTGACGTTGTGAACGGCGGCATCGTTGTGGCTGGCAAGGTTCTCGCCTGGCGGCATTTTAATCGCGTCCACTGCCAGATGGTCGTTGCCTGCTCGAGCGCCTTCATGGGTTTGAACATCAATGGCAATTCGAGCGCCGATCCATTCATGTTGTGGTTTGTTGATATGAAATTGATGCTTGCCGCCCCAGGCGGCTTCGACGGTGCTTTCCATGTTGGTCATCCAAGCCGCTTTTTCGGTGGTGCTCCATTGATACCTTGCCATCATGGCGGCACGTTGAGCTGGCGATAAACTTGGGTTGCTGGCAGCGTTGGCTAGGCTTTGCAAATGCGCATTGGCAGGTGTGATGCTGCCGCCGCTCGAGCTGATCGCATCTTGGAAGTTGATTGCGGCACGAATGACCACGTTCATGACGCCAACGGCAGGGTCATACGATGCCGAGAACGCACCACCGCCAGGTCTGACTTCGGTTGGTCCAAACAAACCATGCCCATGCAGCAGATCGGCGGCGGCAAGGTTTTCCTCGAAGGTGCCACCTGCGGCTGGCGCTGGCATTGTGGTTGGCGCTGGAGCTGTGGTCGGTGTTGCACCTGCTGCTGGTGCAGGCGTTGGCGTGTCGCGTTGCAAGGTCAAACCGCTGGCGGGCATGCGTTGAACGGCACTGGCTTTTGACCCGCCAACAGCCACCTGCCCACCCTGGGTCACGGTATCCGCTGCGCTTGAGGCTTCTTGTTCAAACGAATCCCCAGGTTCGCTGATCGCCACCCCACCACCGATGCTCGTTCCCGAGACGCTGCCCCTGGATTGCTGAATCGTGTGGGTCAACTCGTGCGCCAGCAAATGCCGACCTTCGGGGGAACTTGGTTTGTACTCGCCCTCACGAAAGTACACGTCCTGCCCCGTGGTGAAGGCTCGAGCGCCGACCGATTTTGAGAGTTCATCGGCGCGACCATCGGCATGAATTTTCACGTTCTCAAAACTGTGCCCAAATTTTGGCTCTAAGTATTCTCGAGCGCCGCCGTCCAGACTTTGCCCAGAACCAGAATTAGAAAGCGCCTCGGACAGGTGTTGCGGGTTTGTGGTGCCAAGTGTTGCCGAATCTGGGTTGCTGGGCTGCGCGACCTCTCGAGCGAACGTCACGTCCGAGTCTGTATCTGTCTTGCGTTGAATCTGGTGTTTTTCCGCTGCCATAAAAAAACCTCCTCTCGAGCTGTTAAATTACGAAATCGAACCGCTGAGCGTGTAGCGACCACCGCCGCCACCCGTCATCCTGCCCGAAGCATCGGTGAACGGAAAAATCCAGGACATTGTGGCTGGCGCTGAAGGACCAAACCAGTTGCGGTTGATCAGTTCAAACTCGAGGTTGGTGCTGGCGGTCATTGAAATTGGGTCAATCACATCGCACAAGTTAAAGCTTATGTGGGCAGTTCCACGGTCATTGATTTCGCCCAAGACATGATGCTCCGAGCCTTGCACGACCAACTCGAGGTCGTCGGTGCCAACCCAGGCGTCGGTGCTGCCGACGGCAATGCTCACGCTGACGGTTGGGTTTTTGCGCCGCAGGGCTTCAACAATATTTTGGTAGGCGGTTTGATCGTTGGTTTTAGCCGCCAGCAAATGATCGAGAAGCACACGGTTGCTGGCGGTCATGGCGGTTTCGATGGTGCTGAACGCCAACCACTCTTGTGCCGCCTGCACCGCAATGGGTCCGTCCAAGGTGGTCGGTCCAACGTCCGATGAACCACCCGTCACAATCCCGCCGCGTCCCGCGCCAGCCGCATCAATCGTGACCTCCCACGGCACTTCCCAGTGGCTCGAGGTCAAATGCACCACCTGTTTGTCGCGTTTGGCAGACAGCGCGGTGATAAACTGATCTGATCCTCGAGTTTCGGTCAGTTGCCCCGCGCCGACCGTGGCTGGGAGTTCAAACGAGGGTCTGTCCAAAAAGTTAACCGTTGCCGTGCGGCTTGAATCGCTGACAAAACTGGGTCTGGAATACCAAGGTGCCTCGACATCGGCTCGGACGCTGCCATCGGGGTTCGATTGCCACTGGGCGTCGCGCACCTCGCCAACGGTCGAGCGTTGTTCGGCAATGATTTCACCGTCTGGGGTTCCACCTCGGCGGTAAACGCCAGTGCGTTCAGAACCGAGCAGCGTTTGGGTCGGTCCAACTTTGATGATTTCGCCAGCGTCCAACTGAACGTCGCTGTGCAGCGTGGCAGTGGCGGCAAAACTGACGTTGGGCGATTCGATGTTGACTTTGGCATCGGCAATCGGTGTCGCCGTGACATTGCCACTCAAGACCGGTTGCGCGTCCGAGACATCAAACATGCTGGCATTTAAGGTATGGGGAATGGTGCTGGGTGTACCTGGTGTGCTTGGTGTTGTGCTTGGTGCTCCTGGTGGGGCGGTGGTTGGAGGCGGTGCCGCCGTTGGTATTTCGCGTTGCAAGACCAGACTGCGTTGCACGGTACCGCCACTCGAGCCAGACACCGCAACTTGTTCACCTCGAGTCACACTGTCCGCCGCACTCGAAGCTTCTTGCTCAAACGCATCGTTCGGGTCACTGACTGCCAGCCCATCCCCGATGCTGGTCCCAGAAACCGACCCTCGAGATTGCTGAATCGTGTGCGTTAGTTCATGCGCCAAAAGATGCAAGCCGTCCGCAGATTGTGGTTGGTACTCGCCCTGACGAAAATACACGTCTTGCCCCGTGGCAAACGCTCGAGCGCCGACCGATTTTGAGAGTTCATCGGCGCGACCATCCGCATGAATTTTCACGTTCTCAAAACTGTGCCCAAATTTTGGCTCGAGGAGTTCTCGAGTATTGCTGTCCAAACCCTGCCCGCCTTCTGGATTGGACAGCGTTTCAGACACACTTTGCGTGTTCACTTTGCCTAAGACGGCAGAATCCGCGCTCGGGGTTTGGGCGACCTCTCGAGCAAACGTCACCTCCGAGTTAACCTCGGCTTTGCGTTGAATGTGCTGTCGGACTCCTGCCATTGTTTACCCCCACTCGAGCCAGTTCTTACTCGTCATCTGCAAACAAAATCATGCGCATGTCCTTGCGGAACACGCCGCGCATGCCCCAATCCTCACCGATGCTCTCGACAATCCCAAATTGTGCTTGGTAATTCGTCTCGAACTCGGCAACGGCTTGGGTGAATAATTTGGGGCGCAACGCCGCCAGAATGTCCGTGTAAATTTTTTGATAGCCACCGTTTTTTTCTTTTAAATCGTTGCACGCTTCCGCCCGTTCTTTGCGGCTGGCAATCTGGTAGGTCTTGATTTTTTCCTCGGCGGCGTCTGCCCCAGGACCCGAACCCGAACCGCCCGTTAACTTGCCTGCATAAGCTTTGGCGTAATCTTTGGCTTGCTTGCGAAGCCGAACCGCCGTTCCAATCGCAGCCCTGGACGCGTCAATGTTTTTACCCGTTTGAATGAAGCCTGCAATAATCATGGCGGCAGCACCCACAGGCGCAATGATGGCGGCGGCAGACGCGGCGAC
>JANMUC010000836.1:0-11380 GCA_031391225.1 Deinococcales bacterium | reverse complement strand
GAGTTTTATTCTGTTCTCGAGAAGCGACCATGCCCGTAAGGTGCATTTTATGGTCAAGAAATCCAAATGTTGCGTTAAACCCTCTCCCGCAAGCGGGAGAGGGTGGCGAGCCTCGGCGAGCGCCCCAAGCCCGAAGGTGCTGCTGTAAGGGGTAAGAAGTCGGGTGAGGGCTTCAGGTGAAGTAAAAAGCGTTATTCTCGAGAGAACCAAAAAGCTTTTGGAGGTTAAGTATGAAGAATTTAGAATCTTTGGATATTGCAGGCAAACGTGTGCTCGTGCGTGTGGATTACAACGTGCCTATCGACAATGGTGTGATTGAAGACGACACCCGCATCACGGCAAGCCTTCCAACTGTTAATTACCTTCTCGAGCACGGTGCAAGTGTGATTTTGATGTCTCACTTAGGGCGACCAAAGGGTGTGGATGACAAATTCCGTCTCGCACCTGTGGCGGCACAACTCGAGAAGGTGCTGGGCAAACCCGTGAAGTACATTGCATCCAAACCCGCCAGTCTCGAAACCGCAAAGGCGCTCGAGGGCATCAAACCTGGCGAGGTGGCATTACTCGAGAACGTGCGTTTTGAATCTGGCGAGGAAAAGAACGATCCTGAATTGAACCGCGCTCTGGCTGCCTTGGGTGATGCGTTTGTGCTCGATGCGTTCGGCAGTGCGCACCGTGCGCACTCGAGCGTTTCGGGTGTGGCGGGTTTGCTGCCTCACGCTGGCGGCATCTTGCTCGAGGCTGAAGTCAAAGCACTTGGCAAACTGACCGAAAACCCTGTTGCGCCGTACATTGTGATTATTGGCGGGGCGAAAGTTTCGGATAAGCTCAAAGTGATTGAAAACCTGTTGCCGAAAGTAGACCGAATGCTGATCGGTGGCGGCATGGCGTACACCTTCGTCAAAGCCACGGGTGGCAAGATTGGCAAGAGCATTCACGAAGACGATTACATGGACACCGCCAAGCGTTTACTCGAGCAATACCCTGGCAAGATCGTGTTGCCAACCGACACGCTGGCAGGCGATGCGTTCAGCAAGGACGCGAACACCAAAGTTTTCGCAACGAACGACATTCCCGACGACTGGGAAGGCATGGACATTGGACCCGAAAGCATTAAAGCCTTCTCGAGCGCCCTAACGGGGGCAAAAACCGTGTTCTGGAACGGACCGATGGGTGTGTTTGAATTCGAGAAATTTGGCAATGGCACAAACGCCATTGCCAAAGTGGTTGCCGAACTTCAAGGCGCGTACACCGTGATTGGCGGCGGCGACAGCGTCAGCGCGATTCATCAAAGTGGACAAGCCGACAAGATCAGCCACATCAGCACCGGTGGCGGCGCGAGTCTCGAGCTTCTGGAAGGCAAGATTTTGCCTGGCGTCGCGGCACTGGATTAGCGCTCCGATACTATAAAAATCATTTTCCCGATCTCTCGAGATATACCTAAAACTCCCTTCTCTCCGAGGAGAGAAGGGCTGGGGATGAGAGGGAAACCGCAAACACTCCTCGAGATTCCAAAGAACTTAAAGGATTTTTGTATGCCAGAGAATATAAAAGTAACCAGCCTTGACGAATACCAAACCCTCTCGAGAAGAACCGCGCAAGTGGTCAAAACCGATCACCCGATTGTTTACCCAACGCTTGGTTTGACCAACGAAGCTGGAGAATTTGCGGGCAAGGTCAAAAAGCTTTTCAGGGATAAAAACGGTGTGATTGACGACACAGACCGTGAAGCTTTAAAGCAAGAATTGGGCGATGTGCTCTGGTATCTGGCGCAAATTGCCACCGAACTTGGGGTGACGCTCGAGGATGTGGCGAGTAGCAATTTAACCAAATTGTTTGACCGTCTCGAGCGCGATCAGATTAAAGGCTCGGGGGATAACCGTTAAGCATGAAAAAATTGAGGACAATCAATGCGAGTTGAAGCAGCACAAAAATTAATGGCATTGTATCTCAACGCTTCAGAAACACCCGAAGGGCAAACTGCTGGTCGTCAATTGATACGGATGCTCGAGGAATCAAACTCCACCTTAAAAGCCTTAAATGCAAATTACCCAAACAACCGTGACCTCACTGCCATGTTGAACTGGCGTGAAAGCCTTGGTTGGTTAGCAGCCCTTGAAACGAATGCCAAATTTGAAGCATTAACTCAGTTGGTTGACGCTACTGACCTCAGCAAAGACGAACGCCACTTGGTTTTAACACACCTCAGCTTACCCACGCTGGCTGCATCACGGCTTCATGGTTGGAGTCATGTCAGTGGGATTGATGTTCGGGATTTTGAAGCCATATTGCCTAAATTACGCGACGAAGACGTACTTAATTCAAAAGCAACAACCATCGCACTAGCCCTTCAAGAAGTTGCGAATCAACACGCCTGGAACCACGAACACCCTTGGCGAGAATTAAAAGCCACCGATGAAATCCAAGCCCATTTTTTACTTGGTTTAGTTCAAGCATTCACCAACCGAGAAGGCAATATTGTCAAACATCAGGATGGTTTACGGGTTAGGGCTGCATTGTCGGCTCAGGAATTGTCACAATTAAGAAGTGCCCAAACCAACCATCAACAAGAATTACCAGAATTGCTGAACCAAACTGCTTTTAATTTTGCGAAAAAAGTAGCTCAGAACATCAACTTAAAATGATGGTTTGTCTCGAGTTTCACGTCAACGCTAGCGCAATTGATAAAACCAATTGCTCGAGGATATTACGTTGAGCAATTTAACCAAATTGTTTGATCAGCTCGAGCGGGATCAGATCAAAGGTTCGGGGGACAACCGCTAGATTGTAGCATTTACAAATTTCATTTTGCGATAAATGAACCGACAATAGTGACGTTGGACTCATCAAAAGTCCGTCTTAAGGCTTTCTCCTCGATTCGTCAGTTAAAATACGTTCACTCAAGGAGGAATTTTTGTGGCAAAACTTTTGATCGTCGAAGACGAACCAGAATTAGGTTCGCTTTTACAGCAACACCTGCAAGGTGAAGGACACACCGTGCAACTCGAGCGTGACGGTAGAAACGCGCTCGAGTCGTGTCGGTTTACAACGTTTGACCTGATTATTCTGGATTTGATGCTGCCTGGGCTTGATGGCTTGGAGGTCGCACGGCGCATTCGGCAACCTCGAGTGCCACTGAACAACGTCTCGTTTGAAAGCGCTGGCTTGGAGCACGCCACGAGCGCCACCGTGCCGATTTTGATGCTGACCGCTCGAGCCGAAGAATCTGATCGGGTGTTGGGTTTCGAGGTCGGCGCTGATGATTACATTGCCAAACCTTTTAGTTTGCGGGAAATGCTGGCTCGAGTCCGCGCGATGCTGAGACGTTCGCAAATCACCAAAGAAGCCACCGCCGCCAGCGTTGAAGTGATTCGCTTGGGCAAACTCGAGATTGATCTGGCGGCGCGGTCTGTGAAAATTGGCAGCACCGTGACCGATCTGACCCCAAGGGAATATGATTTGCTGCTCATGCTGGCGCATCACCCTGGGCGCACGTTTTCACGTGATTATTTGCTCGAGCGAATTTGGGGAACCAGTTTTGAAGGTTCTGACCGTGTGGTGGACACCACTGTTGTCCGTTTGCGCCGCAAGTTGCTCGAGGAGGGCGAACGTGTGGTCAGCGTTTGGGGCGTTGGATACCGTCTTGATGCTTGAAACGAGCCTCTGCAATACAAAACTTCACTTTAAACTCGAGTAGACTTGTGCCATAAGGAGACTCGAGATGATTAACACCGTTCGTAATGTTCTGGGCTTTATTTGCGTGTTTATAGGCTTTATTTGGATTTTTCAAGGTCTGGGCGTTATCAAAGGTAGTTTCATGACAGGCTCGAGTTTCTGGGGGATCGTGGGCGTCATTGTGGCACTTATTGGTGGGGGCTTGCTCTCAAAGATTGGACGTTCTAAGAACGATCCATAAGAATGTAGAGGGCTGAGAGCAAAGAGCGAAACTCGAGTTGAGGGGTTTTAAGCCACACTGGCTTTTGCAGTTTCAGTCAATAACGTGTTGAAGATTGAGGCTTTACGCAAGACACTCGAGTTCAATATCGCCGCTTTATTTTGAGTTTCCACATTTGGCTCGAGCATGGTGATAATTGCAGGTATTTTCAGGTTTGCAGCTCGCATTTCGGCAATCAATTCCAGACCATCTATGCCACCAGGCTCGAGGGTTGTGACCACAAGTTGTACGCTACCGTCACCCAAACGCTCTAAAGCCAAATCCAAACTCGAGAAGACCTCGACATTAAAACCAGCCCGCTCAAGTTGCTGACGTTGCACGAGTTGCGCGGTTTGGGAAGGCTCGAGTAATAATGCCAGTTTTTGAGGCTCGAAGGTTGGCGGAGTTTTTACGGCTGGAAGACTGGGAATCACACCACTGGCACGACTCCGCAACGCACCCAATAATTCCAGCATTTCAGCACTTGGATTCTCGAGCGTCGGTTCGGTTCGGACAATTTGACGCAACATATCCACGGCTTTTAGCAATAATGATGCCGTGTTCGCCTCGAGCACTTCCCCGCCATCACGCAGTCGTCCAAGCACATCCTCGAGCGAGTGCGTGATTTGCTTCATGACTTTTAACTCGAGCATTCCCGCGCCGCCTTTGATGGTGTGCGCGTTCAAGAACAAGCCTCGCACCAAGTTTGCATCGCTGGGGTCACGCTCCAGCGCCAACAAACCCTGATCGAGATGCTCGAGGTTTTCTTCGGCTTCGGCTCGGAATTCCTCGAGAAAGGCGGAAATGTCCATGATTTATTCTGGCATGAAACAGGTTAAGGCGTCAGACCGTCACGCCAACGACGTTTCTCGAGTTTTCTGATATTAGATTCTGTCGCTAACCTCGGTAAATACTGCGTCAGTCTTTGCAATTCGGTGTCGCTCGAGTCGCCAACAAATCTTTTGACTTGCACCAGATTGCCGTAAGCATCATGAAAATTTGTCGCCAAGTCGTCAACAACAATCACGCGCTCGAGGTTGAAACCAAGCTTGCGAATTTTGGCGAGTGGTTTGGTGTACATTCTCTCGCCAGTGTCCTCGAAATACCGCAAGGTACAACGTTCTCGTGACCAGAAAAATTTCAAAGCTCGAGTTCCAAAAATCTCGGTCACAATCTCACTCGCGTAATCTTCACTGGAGGCTGTCCAAACCGCGACTTCAAAATGCTCAAAACACATTTCGAGAAACCTTTCAAGGTGAGGTCGTTTGTACGTGAAGTACGACCCCACCCGAAAATCTGGTTTGCGCTCGAGTTCGTGTTCAGAGCTGTGAATCAAAGTCTCGTCGAGATCAAGAATCAACAGCGCAGGTGTTAACTCGAGCATCAAAAATCAGTAAGCTCGAGCGAAAATAATTCGTTTGCCGTATGCCGCAGGTTTACCCGTGTGAACGCAAACACCTTCTTCTGGTGCTCCCAATTCGCCTTCACTGTCCATTGGAATGTTGCGCGTGGTGGCTTTGGTCAGTTCCTTGATTTTCTTCTCAGAGTCCACATCGCCGCAGTGAAAGGCACGAACAAAAAACCCTTGTTCGATCAAATCCACAAATTCATCCCAGGTTTCAGCGGTTTTAATTCTCGAGTCGCGGAAGGTGGTCGCTTTCTCGAGCAAGGCGTTTTGAAAAGCCTCAAGCTTGCCTGGAAGCCCCGCAATCGCTTCGCCTCGAGCCAGAATTTCTTTCTCGCCGCCAAGTCTCGATGCCAGCACGACATTGCCCGCCTCGAGATCACGTGGTCCAAGTTCGATGCGGTACGGTACGCCGCGCAATTCCCAGTAATTGTATTTCGCACCGTTGGTCAGCCCATCGCGTTCATCGACTTTGACGCGCACGCCCAACGCTTTGAGTTCTGTACCCAAAACCCGCGCCGCCTCGAGCATCTGGTCTTGGTTTTCCTTGCGGTAAATTGGCACGATCACGACCTGAATTGGGGCGAGTCTGGGCGGCATGACCAAGCCCTTATCGTCACCGTGCGTCATGATGATGCCGCCGATGATGCGTGTGCTGATCGCCCAAGAGGTCGTGTGCGCGAAAGCCTCTTTCTGGTTTTCGTCTTGAAATTTGACCTCGAAGGCTTTGGCAAAATTTTGTCCCAAGTAATGGCTTGTGCCAGCTTGCAGCGCTTTGCCGTCGCCCATCATGGCTTCGATGCTGTAGGTGTCCACCGCGCCAGCGAAGCGCTCACTGTCGGTTTTGCGCCCCGCAATCACGGGCATGGCGGCGTAATCTCGGGCAAAACTGCGGTAAATCTCGAGCAATCGCAGTGTTTCTTCGACGGCTTCGGTGTGGCTCGAGTGCGCGGTGTGACCCTCGTGCCAGTAAAATTCGGTGGTACGCAAAAACAATCGTGGGCGCAATTCCCAACGCACGACGCTACCCCATTGGTAATGCAAGAATGGCAGGTCGCGATAAGACTTGAGCCATTTTGCCCACATGTGACCAATGATCGTTTCCGAGGTCGGGCGCACCACCAGCGGCTCCTCGAGCAACTCGCCCCCAGCATGGGTGACGACTGCCAGTTCGGGCGCGAAACCTTCGACATGTTGCGCCTCTTTTTGCAAGAAGCTCATCGGAATGAACATCGGGAACGCCAGCGCCTCGTGGTTGGTGGCTTTAAATTGCTCATCGAGGATTTTTTGGATGTTTTCCCACAACGCCCAGCCGTAAGGCTTCACGACCATTGCACCGCGCACAGGGCTGTAATCGGCAAGGTCGGCTTTCAGGACAATTTCATTGTACCAGTCGTTAAAGTCTGTGCTTTGCGGAGTGACGCCGTATTGGTTGGCTTTTTTATCGGAAAGTTGACTCATCAATCAAGAGTCTACCAGTGACAGCAGCCACCGTGAACCCCGCATATTGTGAAAATTGACGCTCGAGTTTCGGTTTAAGCCGAACCAGACGTAGCTAACGCAAATGAACTTTTCAAAGCTCGAGTTTGGTGCATACTAAAGAAGTGGTTGTCCTCGAAAATTATCAAATTCGTTCTCCAGGCGTATCGTTTGAAGTCATCACTGGACGCATCAAAACGCTTGACCTTGCCAACAACGAGGTCAGTGGACATTTTGAATTGGTTGACGGAATGCAAATCCCACGTGGTTTGCCGCGTTTAACGATTGAAGGCGAACTCAAACTCGAGGTCAAATCGCTCTCGAGCGTGATTGCTTCGAGCGGCAAACGCCGTTACCGTTTTGTGGCGACCTGTGCGCCCGAGGTGGTCAGTTTACTGGATTTGATGATGAATTCGGCGAAGTATCCAACGGTGCTTGACAACATGATGCACTAATTTTTTTGCAATAACGACGATTTGGGAGCAGTATGACCATGATTTGCAAAGAAGCCGAACTCGAGGCGAATGGTCATTTGGTAATTCCGCTCGAGGTGATGCAGGCGCTTTGTTGTCAAACTGGAGATAAAATCATTTTTCTGGTTAAAAATGACCGCGTTCAAATGACAACGCGTCAAATCCTTGCAGAACAACTTCATGGCTCACTTTCCAGCAATGATGGTCGTGATTTCACCAGCGAATTGCTCGAATCTAGGCGGCTCGAAGCCAGTGCCAAGCTCGAGGGTTGGAAGTCTTGACCGCAGAACAACGCTGAAAGAAACTACCCAACTTACGGGTCAAAGTTACACTGATTCGTTGAGGTCTTGCAATCAAAAGACCCTCGAGCTTTTAAACTCGAGGGTCTTTTGTGGTCGCGTTTTTCAGACGCGGGTTGGTGACCCCAACGGGATTCGAACCCGTGTCGCCGCCTTGAAAGGGCGGTGACCTAACCGCTAGTCGATGGGGCCAGAAGCCTCTGACCGACTGCGAACTATAACAGGCTCTGTAAAAGAACTCAAGTGTTTATGACCAGGACTTCGAGACTTGGTACGGTTTTTCTCGAATAGCACAGCAAAAGGCTGTGTTTTAGATCAAGGTTAAAGCTCGAGATCAATATGTCAATAACAAATTTTAATTTTATGATATGTTTTAAAACGATGAATGACCCTTCGCATCATCCTAGCATTCATGGACGCGGCACGATTTTCAATCCCAAAAGCCGTTTTGAAAAACTCGAGATTAGCCTTGAACCAGATACCATCGACGCTGGGGATTACATGCCCGACCTCGAGTACCGCCCAAAAACCGAATTTTTGATCGACCACGCCAGAAGTTTGATCACGTACAACAAAAGCCCAGACATTCCATTTGAGGCTGGCATCAACCCTTACCGTGGTTGCGAACACGGTTGCGTCTACTGTTTCGCCCGTCCGACGCACGAGTATTTGGGTTTTGGTTCAGGCATCGATTTTGAAACCAAAATCATGGTGAAACTCTCCGCGCCCGAATTGTTGCGCCGTGAACTGAGTGCCAAAAAATATGTGCCTCAAGCCTTAACCCTCAGCGCGATCACCGACGTGTACCAACCGCTCGAGCGTCAATTAAAACTAACCCGACAAGTGCTCGAGGTGCTGCTGGAATTTCGTAATCCTGTGGCGATTATTACCAAAAATCATTTGGTCACCAGGGATACGGACATTCTTTCCGAACTGGCAAAATTGAACGCGGCGTCGGTGGCGATTTCATTGACAAGTTTGGACGAGGATTTACGGCGCAAACTCGAGCCTCGAACCAGCACCGCCAAAAGACGGCTACAAGCCATCGAAACCCTGGCAAACGCTGGCGTTCATGTTGGCGTGATGACTGCACCAATCATTCCTGGCTTGACCGACTTTGAGATTCCAGCACTTGTGAAAGCAGCCGTTGATGCTGGCGCAAGTTTTGCGCATTACGGCTTGCTGCGTTTGCCACACAGCAACGCAGCACTCTTTACCGACTGGCTGACGCGACATTACCCAGACCGTAAAGAAAAAGTCCTCAATCGCCTGCGATCCATGCACCACGGCAAACTGAACGACTCGAGGTTCGGGCATCGAATGCGCGGCGAAGGGATTTTTGCCGAACAAATCAAACTGCTGTTTCGTACCGCCTGCCGTCAAGCCAAACTCGAGCCGAGTGACTTCAAACTCGAGACAAAACATTTCCGAGTGCCACAAGCCCAAGCCTCGTTGTTCGATATTTAATGGCGCTTGAGAAAATCCACAATATCAGGCACAACGCTTGGGTCAAGCGAAGCCTGTGCCGCCAAAGACACCGCCCCGATCAACTCTTCATGCTCGAGTTTCGGATAGGTTTTGAGTTCAACTCTTCCGCCTTTAGCCAGAATTTTTTCTTTCAACATAATGCTTTGCCTGTAATCCACGGTACTGTCCCGCAAGCCATGCTGGAGGAACATTGGCGGATTGGTGCCGTCCACAAAATTAAGTGGTTGCGTCGCCGCCCAAGCGCCCGGGTCTGAACCAAACGCCTGTTGCAAGTTTGGCGATTGCGAGAAAAATGCGGCAATGTCATATGGACCAGCCATGCCCACCACACCACGCACTGCGCTGCGCTCGAGGTTGACCGCTTTCAAGTACGTGGGATTGAGCGCCAGCATGGCGACAATGTGCGCCCCAGCGCTGTGACCCGCCAAGAACACACGGTTTGGATCGCCTGCAAAATTCTGGACGTTGTCCTTCGCCCATTTGACCGCCAGCGCCGCATCTTGCACAAAACCAGGAAACGGCGTTTCAGGCGCGAGACGATAATTGATAATCAGCGTCACGTAACCCTCGAGCGCAAAACGTTCACCAAAAAACGGGTAGATTTCCTTGCTGCCATTGCGCCACGAACCACCATGCACAAAAATCAGCACTGGCAAATTCGTGCCCTTGCGCGGCTGGTAAATATCGAGTTTTTGACGCTCGAGCGACCCATAAGCCACATTGCGCGTGCCAATAAAATTCCGTGGCGAAACGCGGTTGTTAATCAAAGCAACCGGTGAACACGCGATCAAACTCGAGAAAACAAGAAGCAATAGAACAAAACGTTTCATGCCAGAAGTTTACGCCCCAAGCGTGAGCGAAACAGTGAACTCGAGAATAGAGTTTTAAGCAGCCAGGATTTGCTTGCGGATTTCGTTGGGGTCTGCCAGTTCGCCTAACCAGTTGTAAACCGCACCGTCTTGGTCAGCCATCAAGCCAAGCAGGATGTGCCGCGAGTCCACATGATTTGACCCAAGCGCCCTGGCTTCTTTAGCGCTTTGTTCCATCGCAAATCGTGTGCGTTTCGTAAGTTGAGGGACTCGCTCAAAATGATCTTTTGCGTTTGTCATCTGCAATCGAACACGAAAAGACTCGAGGTTTCCACCCAGACGCTCGAGTACCTTCCGAACGTGATCATTTTGACGTACCAAGCCAAGGAAAATATGTTCGGGTTCAATCAATGAATGCTCGAGAAGTACCGCTTCAGCTCGAGCAAAATGAAATGCCAGCCGCGCACCATCGTCAAATCGGTTGATTGTGACCATAATGGTTTTCTTTTTCTTTTGATGTTCACGAAAGGCACTTATAAAAGTGTCTGTGACTGTACGAAACCAAAATGAAAAAATTCGTTTCTCGAGTTTTGCATCCTCGAGTTGAGGTTTGAAAACTTGTAGCATTTCAGTTTCAAACTCGAGTCTGAAGTCTTTGGGATAGGCGCGAAGTAGAAATCTGTAAAAAGTGTCGTTCATAAGCTCGAGATGAGATTCGGAGTGTTGGGTTGAGTTCGTGTTGAGCACCAGATTCCGTATGCAAGCATTAAAAGTGAAATTGTTGTACTTATCATTGGTAGATTTATGTTATAAATCCAATTATTTTGGTAAATAAACGAATTATATTGATGATTTTCTATGGTTTTAACTTGAATAGAAGATAAAAAATCTGTTATTTTATAGGAGATAAATTGTGATAAAATCATAAAATTTATAACTTTAATTACAAACGGAATTTCACGTAAGCTTTGCACGAAGGAAATCATCTTAAATCTTGAAAAGTTTAATGAAAATAAGCTAAAGAATGAAGCCAGAGTAAAAACATAAGAGACAATCGTTTCAGTATTCTCTGAAAGAGCTTTGAAACGTAAAAGTGAGAAACTCAAACTGCCTAAAACAGTTAAAAAAACCATACCAATGGCAAGCCATTCCAGCAAGGTTTTTTGTTTTGGTAAAGCCAAAAACACACCAATTGCAGTTAAGGGAAAGGTGATACAGAATGGTAATGTAGTCCAGAAATTAAAATCAATTTTATCAATTGATGAAAGTCCTAAAAAATCATAAATTGCACTCGCAAGCGAACTGCAAGCCATGAAAACCGCCGAGAGTGCGCATACTTTGATAAACCAATTTATTGACTCGGGTAGTGCCAGGTTGATCAAATCTGCTAAAATCCAAGAATGTTCTGGAAACCTACCCGTTACACCAAAGCCCAACTCGAAGAACGCCGCACCAAAGGCTTTGAAATGCTCGACACAGGCTTCCCACCCACC
>JANMUC010000818.1:0-6492 GCA_031391225.1 Deinococcales bacterium | reverse complement strand
TCGGTGTCGGTGGACGTTACGGAATTCTGCCATCGGGTGCGGCGAATGACAACATTGCCATCAGCGTCATGATTGGCTTCAAGCGCTTCCTTGGACCTATTGGCTTCCGTGTCTCGGGCGATTACCTGGCATTTGCCACCGCTCCAAACTCGACCAACCCCAACTTGCAAGCCAAGTACTTCAGCGTCAACCCTGCGCTCGTGCTTGACCTGGGAACCTTCTATGTCGGCGCTGGCGTAGGTGGCGAATTTGGATTGCAAAACAGCCTGTTCATCAACGGTCTGGTTGGTGTCAACATCGCTTTCAGCAACAACTTCGGTTTGTTTGTCGAAGCCGACCCGCGTTATTACCTCAATCAAACCACGGACAAATTCCGTTTTGGCGTTCGTGCCGGTCTTAAATTCGGATTCTAATCAACCAAACCCTTCAGAGACGCGCCAATATGGCGCGTCTTTTTTGTCGCTCGAGGTACATCCAAACCAGACACGCTAAGGTTAAGCTGCTGACATGAATTCTAAAACGGCATTGGTCACAGGTGGTTCTAAAGGCATCGGTTTGGCAATCGCAGAGGCACTGATTGCCAAAGGTTACAACGTCGTCATTACCGCCCGCAACGAATCCGAAGTGCTCGAGGCGGCACACAACCTGAATGCTTTCGCCCCAGGTCGCGCCGTCGGGATTCAAGCCGATGCTCGAGATTACGCAGCCCAGGAAGCTGCCGTCGCCAAAGCCGTCAGTTCGTTCGGCGGTTTGGACGTGCTGGTCGCCAACGCGGGCGTCGGTATTTTTAAACCTGTGCAAGACTTGACCCTCGAAGATTGGGACGCCGTGATCGATACCAACTTGACGGGCGTGTTTTACAGCGTCAAAGCCAGCATCCCCGAACTCGAGAAGCGCAAAGGTTATGTGCTGACGATCTCGAGCCTTGCCGGTAAAAACCCCTTCGAGTTTGGCGCGGCGTACAACGCCAGCAAGTTTGGCTTAAACGGTTTTTCCGAAGCTATCATGATGGATTTGCGCAAACTGGGCATCAAAGTCAGTTACATCATGCCTGGTTCGGTGGCGACCTACTTTAACGGGCATACCCCCGACGACAAAGATGCCTGGAAGATACAACCCGAAGACATTGCCCAGCTTGTGCTTGACCTGCTCGAGATGAACCCGCGCACCTTGCCAAGCCGTGTTGAAGTGCGTCCAAGTCAACCGCCGCGTAAATAGCATTTACAGCAGTTTTCATATCCGTTGACGCGCTTCTTGCTCACAAGACAGCACCTGTCGGGCTGTTCGCGCTTCTTGCTCACAAGACAGCACCTGTCGGGCTGTTCGCGCTTCTTGCTCACAAGACAGCACTTGTCGGGCTGAATCGCTTCGTGTCAAACATGGTGCAAGGTGCTGTAGTGTTGAAATGGGGTTGTGTTCGCAAGTCACATGGGCAATTGACCTCGAGAAAACCTAACAAGACCCCGAATAACAGGTTTAGCCGCGCAATTGCTGGATTCACGGCAATTCAAAACATCAACGATACCAAACATCTTTGAGCACCCGCATAACGTTGCCACCGATGGCTTTGGCAATATCCTGGTCTGAATAGTTGTGCGTAATCAGCCATGAGACAATGTTGGGGAAGGCTTCGGCTGGACTCTCGAGACCATCAACGAATTCGACCTCTTCGTAAGCCAGCTTCCCTCGAGATTGAGCGATGGACAGGGCTTCGGACAGGGTGTGATGCAGCCCAACGTGATCGCAAAACACCACGTCTGGTCCAAACCCAACTTGGTCTATCCCGACAAGTTCGGCGCATTATTAAAATTGCACCAAACACGACTCGAGGCTGTGCTTTGGAGTTTTCTGGGTGATGGTGGTGTGAGGTGCGGCTTCAATGCCGATGACGCCACCCTTGGCAGCGCAGGCTTTGATCGTCTCGTCGTCCTTTAGGCGGTTGGAATTCCATAAGGCTCGAGCGCCGGCGTGGGTGATGAACACGGGTTTTTCACTCAGCTCGATGGTTTCCATGCCGGTCCGGTCACCCGAGTGCGAGATGTCAATCGCCATGCCCAGTCGGTTCATGCGCCGCACGGCGTCGCGTCCAAACTGGGTCAAGCCGCCGTCGTTGCGTTCGCGCAAGCCCGCGCCTAGAGCGTTTCCCTCGCTGTAGGCAATCCCCAGGCAACGCACGCCCAAGCCGTAGAGAATGTCAATTCGGTCCAGTTCGTTTTCGATCATGGCAGCACCCTCGAGCGAGATGACAAAGGCGATCTGTCCATTTTTCTTGGCTCGCCAGATGTCTTCGGTGGTCAGACAATGCACGACCATGTCCTGATGGTGAATGTCGCTCAGGCGAATGCCAATGTCGTAAATCACGTCGTCCCACTTCCAGCCGCCTCGAGAGGTGATCATGGCAGTGCCGTCCATCATGTTGTCAAACACGGCATCAAGCCCAGAGACCGACAAGCCCTCGTAACCGGTAAAATCACGTCCCCAGCGGCGAAATTCAAAGAATTGTTCGAGGTTCTCGGGGGCAATAAAGCAGTGGTCGTGCAGCGAGATCACCACGTTCTCTTCAAACAAACGCTTGGCGCGGGCGGTCTGCTCGGCGTTCAATTGAACCTTGGAAGATTTTACGCGCTCGAGTTCTTTGGCGAGGGTAAAGACCTTGTAATCGCGTCCAGGCTCGAGGTACTGAAACGAGTGGTAGCCGCTATAATTTTTCTTTTGCATGGTTGCTCCTGAATTTCGCTTGAAGGCTTATTGCAAGGTCGGGTCGGTGGCATCGCGCAAACCGTCACCGATGAGGTTGAACGCCAGCACGGTCAGCAAGATCAGCATTCCAGGGTAAATCGCCAGCCACGGCGCGTTGTACAGATAATTTTGAGCGCCCGAAAGCATGTTGCCCCAACTGGCGGCGGGGGGCTGCACGCCCACCCCCAAAAAGGACAGCGCGGATTCGGCGAGGATCGCGTTGGCGACCCCGAGTGTGCCGTTGACGATCATGGTTGGAATGACCTGGGGTAGCACGTGTCGCAACAAGATCGAGGAATTTTGAGCACCCAATGCCCGTACCGCCTCGACATAGACTTCCTGGCGCACGCTGAGGATTTCACCGCGCACCAACCGCGCCAAACCCATCCATGAGGTCAGACCGATCACCAGAATAATGTTCATTAGGCTCGAGCCAAAAAAGGTCAGGGCGCAAAGCACCACAAAAAAAGCGGGGATTGCCAGCACACCATCGGTGAAGCGCATCAGCAGCGTGTCCACCCAGCCCAAGAAAAATCCTGCCAAACCGCCAACACTGACCCCGACCACCAAGGAGAACAAAACGGCAAACGTGCCAACTGCCAGCGATACACGTCCGCCCAACATCAAACGAATCATCACGTCCCGACCGGACTCGTCAGTGCCCAGAGGATGTGCCCAACTGATGCCTGCCAACTGGTTGCCGAGATCAACCGCCTCGGAGTCACTGCGACTAAAAAACGGTCCCAAAAAGGCAAACGCGTACAAGACCACCAGCACCACCAGCGAAACCACCGCCAGCCGATGTTTGCCAAAGCGGCGCACAACTCGAGACGCATACGAGCCAGAACGGGCACGCTCGAGCATCACATTTGAGGAACCGAAATCCGAATCCATGCTCACTCGAGTCCGATTCTTGGGTCGAGCAAGGGATAGATCAAGTCCACGATCAGGTTAAAAGCCACCACCGCCACCGCCACAAAAAGGGTGATCGCCATGATTAAAGGGTAATCGCGGCTGAGGGCGGCTTCGACGCCGAGCCTGCCCATGCCTGGCCAGGAAAAAATCGTTTCGGTCACGGCTGCACCGCCCACCAAACGCGGCAGTTGCAAGCCAATGATGGTGACCACCGGAATCAAGGCATTTCTGAGCACGTGGCGACGCTGGAGCGTGCCCTCGGAAAGCCCTTTGGCTCGAGCGGTTCGCACAAAGTCTTGACGCAAGACATTGCGGGCGCTCGAGCGGGTGTAACGCATGATCTCGGCGATGCCGGCTGTGGAAAGTACAAAGACTGGCAGGATCAGGTGTTGCACACGGTCCACCAGAGAATTCTCGAGACCAGGGCTTGCCATGCCACCAGCGGGCAGTATTCTTAACGTGACGGCGAACAGAATAATCAACAACAAACCCAGCCAGAAGACCGGAATCGAGATCGAGATCAAACTCAGGACGCCGAGGCTCTGATCGAGTGCGCCGTAGGGTCGGATGGCGCTGTATAAGCCGAGCGGAACGGCGATCAGTATTGAGATCAAAAGCGATACGCCCGCCAGAATCAAGGTATTCGGCAAACGCGTCATGATCGTCTCGAGGTTGCCCGTTTGATACAGGAAGCTCTTGCCGAGATCGCCTCGAAGGATTTGCGTCAACCACAGCACAAATTGAACTGGGATTGGTTTGTCAATCCCGAGTTCCCGTTCGATTTGTGCAATTTCTGGTTTTGAAAGCTTTGGGTCAGCCAGCAACGAGGGTCCACCTGGAGCGAGGCGAATGATCGAGAACGTCACGACGCTGACCATGAAAAGCACAATCAGCGCGTAGACAAATCGTTTGATCAGGTAGGCAAAAATCATTCAACTGACCTCAGGGCGTTGTCTCTAAAGCATCGTTAAGGCATTGATGACACATGGCTCGAGATTCGGTATCGCTTGGCTGAAGGCTTGGGGGTCGCTCGTTCTTGAATCTAAATTCTGAATGCGACCCCCAGTTTAAAGCCGCCTTGCAAATTCAGGTTTTAGTTTCCAAAGAAGAACTTTTCGGTGTGACGCATGGCATCACGAATGCCCAGTTTGGGCACACCCTGCAAATTCGCATTGACCGCCTTGAGTTCCTTGGGATACCACAACACCAAGACTGGTGGGTCTTTCGCCTCGAGCGCCTGGAGTTTGGCGTAGATCACGCGGCGCTTGACTGGACTGGTTTCCTGACGACCCGCCAGCAGCAATTTGTCCACCTCTGGGTTGGAGTACGCGGCATTGTTGTTGTCCTGACCGGTGGTGTAAAAACTGTACTGGTCGGGGTCGGGCGGTGTCGTCCACCAGATCAGGTTGGCTTCAAATTTGCCTGGGATAATGTAATCGCGCACCACCGTGGCAAACTCGAGGGTTTGCAGGGTCACGTTCATGCCAATCTTTTTGAGGTCTTGCTGCACGGCAAGCGCCGCCTGCTCGCGGGTTGGGTTGCCCTTGTCTACAAGCAAGGTAAACTCGAAAGGCTCGTCTTTGGCATTGCGCAATAACCCACCAGCGCCCAGTTTCCAGCCAGCTTGAGCCAGCAAGCTTTTGGCTTTGGCGGGGTCATAATTGATTTTTGGCAATCCGGCACTGAAGTAATCGCCGAGCGCCGATGGAATCGTGCCTTGAGGATACGCCGCATAGCCTTTCAACACCCCGTCAATGATGGCTTGGCGGTTGACGGCATAATTCATGGCTTGACGCACCAAAGCAGGCTTGAAGATTGGCAGGCGCTGATTGAACCAGACAAAGAAATGTTGAATCGCGTCGGCTTCCAGAATCTTGACGTTTGAAGCCCCCTGAACGCTGGGCAAGTTGATCGGCTCGAGTGTGGTGAAATCTAGTTCGCCCGCCCGCAACTGGGCTGCCTGGGCGTTGATGTCGGGCACGATCTTGAAGATCAAACCCGAAAGTTTGGGCTTGATCCCGTAAAAGTCTGAGTTTGCCTCTAAAGTGATGCTCGAGCCTGGCACGACGTTCTTGACGCGGAATGGTCCTGTGCCGATTGGTTTTTGGCGGTTGAACTCGGTGGCTTGAGCCAAGGTTTTGCCCTTGAGCAAGTGCTCTGGAATGATGCCCGCATTGTGCCCGAGCAAGATCAAAAACGGCGCGAAAGACGACTTAAGCGTGAACCTGACGGTCAGTTTGTCCACCGCCTCGATCTTGTCTATCGGGGCAAAGTCCGAGGACAACCTCGAGCCACTTTTTGAATCTTTGGCAAGGTCGAAGGTAAATTTCACATCCTCGGCGGTGAAGGCTTCACCGTCGTGCCATTTGACGTTTGGGCGCAGTTTAAACGTGTAAACCAAACCGTTTTGTGAGATCGTCCAACTTCGTGCCAAGTCCGGGCTTGGTCTGAGGTTTTCGTCTGGACGGGTCAGTCCAGGAAAGATCACCTTGTTGACCAAAATTGAACCGAGTTCGGGGGCAATCAAGGGGTTCATGATTGGATCATTGATGATTGCCACCCGCAGTACGTTGCCTTGCTGGGCTGTGGCGCTCAATCCGACGGCGAGGGCAATGGCGCAGGCACTGGCGATGACGAGAGCGGTCTTGAATCGTTTCATCTTCATTCCTCCTTGGGTTGAGTACTTAAGGTTGAATTGTCTCGACCAAAATTGTTGTGGCATCTCTCAGGGCTGCCACAATTCGATTTTGCCCCCGTGTCAAATGCGTGCGGTAAAAGCCACGTTTTTCTGGTGCGACCCGAGCAATCTCGAGCGTGTCATCCTCGGTGTGCCAGGCG
>JANMUC010000781.1:0-1416 GCA_031391225.1 Deinococcales bacterium | reverse complement strand
CGAGCGGTTGTTGATCGAAGATATCCCAGCAAGGCAGCGCGACCACTCGAGCGTTGATGTTCTGCTCAAGGAGTTTGGCTTGAGCGTCCATTGCCAGCCCAACTTCCGAACCCGTGGCAATCAAGATCACATCTGGTGTGCCGCTCGAGTCTTGCACGATGTAACCGCCTTTCAGCGTTCCCTCCCAGTTTGGCATTAACACGGGCAGGTCTTGCCTCGAGAGGATCAGTGCCGTTGGTCCGTCTGTACGCTCGAGTGCGAGTTTCCAACCGACGCTGGTTTCGTTGGCGTCGCTCGGACGGATCACGTTTAAAAACGGAATGGCACGCAAACCTGCCAGGTGCTCGACGGGTTGATGCGTTGGACCGTCTGTACCAACGCCAATGCTGTCGTGCGTAAAAACGTAAATCACTGGCAAACCCATCAAGCTCGAGAGACGAATGCTGTTTTTCATGTAATCAGAAAACGTGAAAAACGTGGAGACAAACGGACGCAATCCCGTGCGAGCCAAACCGTTGGCGATGGCAGCCATCGCATGTTCACGGACGCCATAATGAATGTTGCGCCCAGCAAAATCGCCCTTGCTGATAAATCCGCCGCCTTTAAACGTCGTCATGTTCGAGCCTGAAAGGTCGGCGCTGCCACCAATCAAACTTGGCACAACTGACATGAGAGCATTGATGCTGTCATGGCTCGCGTTGCGGGTGCGCACTGGTTTGCCATACGGATCATATTTCGGGTAAACCTCGAGCGGTACGTTCACAGGCGTTCCGTTTAAAATCCCCTCGAGTTCGGCGGCAAGGTCAGGGAATGCAGTCTTATACGCCGCAAATTGGCTGTTCCAATCATTCTCGAGCTTTACACCCTTAGCGCCAGCCTCCTGCCAGGGTTTAGCGCCCTCTGGAGATACCCAGAACGCTTCCATACTGGGGTACTCGAGTTTCTGTTTGGCAGATTCGACCTCGGCTGCACTTGGGGCTTTACCGTGAACGTCGGCAGTGCCAGCTTTGGGCAGACCGTAACCGATGGTCGTGTGCACCCGAATCAGACTTGGGCGCGAATCGGCTTTGGCGGTTGCAATTGCATTCTCGAGTCCAGCCAGATCGGTGTCGCCGTCCGTAACGCTTTGTACGTGCCAGCCGTAAGCCTCAAAACGTTTGGTAATATCTTCAGAGAATGCCCATTCGGTTGGACCGTCGAGTTGAATGTTGTTGTCGTCGTACAGCACGACCAGATTGCCCAAACCCAAATGCCCCGCAAAACTTGCCGCCTCGTGCGAGATGCCTTCCTGCAAATCGCCGTCGGAGCAAATGCCGAAAACCGTGTAATCAATCACCTCATGCCCTGGTTTGTTGTATCGTGCCGCCAAGTGCGAACCGCCCAACGCCAAACCAACCGCGTTGCCAAAGCCCTGCA
>JANMUC010000772.1:0-9068 GCA_031391225.1 Deinococcales bacterium | reverse complement strand
TTGGCGGATACGAGGAATAATCGGGGCATCCCACCAGAGCCAATCCGAGCAACGACGCGAGCAACATTTGAAATTTTGGCAGCATGTTTTGATCTCCATTGGGATTGGCTTTTACGATTTTCTATGTTTAACGAACAAGTCTGAACTCTACTCTAAAGCATTTGGTCTTCAATTTAATCAGGGGTACCTTGCAAGCAATGTCAAAGTGAGAACTCAAGAGAGGTAAACTCTATCTGGTACGACTCGAATATGACAACGGTAAAACGGATTTTGAAACAAGAACAGGGTTATTCAGAACCGATTTAATCTAGCGCCTTCCAAACCTTCAAAGCCTGCGCATGACCTGCCACATCATGCACCCGCAGCACATCCGCCCCTCGAGAGTGTGCGAACAAATGCGCAGCAATGCTGGCAGCGTCACGCTCGAGCGGGTTTTGAATACCAGCAATTCTGCCAAGCGTGCTTTTGCGACTCGCGCCGATTAACACTGGAAATCCAAGAGTTTTGAGTGTCGGAATCCCACGCAGTAACTCGAGGTTCTGGTCTAGGCTTTTGCCAAAACCAAAACCTGGGTCGAGAATGACACTTGGTACGCCGTCTTTCAGCGCTAGTTTTGCAGCAATTTCAAGTTCGTCTCGCACCTCGAGCACGACATTCTCAAACGGTTGGGACTCTTGCGAGAATTTAAGTTCCTCGAGTTTTCCGCGCAAGTGCATGATGACGGCTGGAACACCAAATTCTGCGCAGACCGCTCGCATTTCAGGGTCTTGTAAACCTGTCACATCGTTGACAATATCCGCCCCAGCTTCTAACGCTGCTCGAGCCACATTCGCTTTTCGCGTATCAATCGAAATCAGTACCTCGAGTTTCGCCAGCTTTAAAGCGCGAATCACTGGAATCACCCGCTCGAGTTCCGCGTCTTCGCTGACACTGTCCGCGCCAGGGCGGGTGCTTTCGCCGCCAATGTCAATGATGCTCGCGCCATCAAATATTATCTTCTTAGCTTGAATCACGGCGTTATTGAGTACATCAAATCGTCCACCATCCGAGAACGAATCAGGCGTGACATTTAAAATACCCATCAATGCTCCAACCTCGAGCGTCACAGTTCGGGATTTCCAACGCAATTGCATGTCAGCATTTTACGGGTTAAACCTTTATAATCATTCATGCAGCAATCCATTCCCGCCGCTCGAGCACCGATCTCGAGGTACTTGACCCTTTGCGCGTACTGGTTTGGTTTTAGTTTTCACTGGTTTTTCTTGCTACCAATACTCATGCCTGCCGATGTCGAACGCCTGGTTGGCAGCGCGAACAAAGGCACGTACTTGGGCATTCTGCAAGGCTTCTCTGCCTTGATTCCGCTCCTCCTACCGCCGTTTTTAGGGATGCTTTCAGATCGTCTCGGCAAACGCATGAGCTTCCTGGCTGGTGGCACAATCCTCAACGTGACTGGCTTGCTGGTCATGATGTTTGCCTCGAGTTACCCGATCTATTTTGCAGGGTATCTGTTGGTGCAATTTGGCAACGCAATTGCTTCCAGTCCCTACACTGCCTTGATTCCTGATGTTGTCCCCGTAAATGAACGCGGACGCGCCAGTGGTGTGATGGGCTTTTTTCAATTGTTCAGCCAAATTGCGGGTGGCGTTGTCGCGTTCACCTTGGGTGGTTCTCGAGATGGACAGTACATCGCCATCATTGTCGTGCTTGCCATCAGCGCGGCAATCACGTACTTCACAACCCGCGAACCCGCCAAAAAACCGAACCTCGAGGAGAAAACGAATTGGTTGGTGTTCTTTCAACCCGAATACCGTGATTTTCGTTGGGTTTTCTTAACCCGTGCTTTCACCGAAACCGGCAAGTACGCGGTTCAACCGTTCTTGGCATTCTTTCTTGCCGATGTGATCGGCGTTTTTAAGATTGGTTCGCTCGAGATTAAGGGTGCTGAACTGGCACTGACGTTATTGCTGGTGATGTTGTCGGTCACGGCGGCGGTGACGGCGGTGGTCAGTGGCGGATTGTCTGACCGGATTGGCAAAAAACCTGTCGTGATGTTCGCGGGTTTGTTCATGGCAGCTTCAGCACTCGGTTTTGCGCTGGTTAAAAGTTACCCTCTTGCCATTGTCATGGGCTTGCTGTTCGGACTCGGTTACGGCGCATTCGTCAGCGTGGACTGGGCGCTCGGCACAAGTGTTCTGCCCGACGAGCGCCGTCACGCCAGGGACATGGGTGTCTGGCACGTCGCAATGGTGTTCCCACAACTCTTTCAGGGGTTGTTCGGATTCATCCTCGACTCGAGCAACAAAGCCAGTCAAAACAGTGGTTATCTGATTTTATTCTTGATTGCCGTGACTTTTTTCGTGCTGGGCAGTGTGTTCGTCTCGAGGGTCAGGACTGTGAAGTAGGGAAAAAGTATACCAAAACACACTCGAACTTAATTAATTTGTTCGTTCACCACAATAAAAATTCAATGTTTTTAGTTCTCCCCTGCGAAGTAGGGGAGGTGGCTCGAGCGCAGCGAGGGACGGAGGGGTCGTGAGGCATTCGTTCAACGACTGCGTTTTGCACGACCCCCCGCCGCAAGCGGCGACCCCCTACTTTCGCAGGGGGTAACTTTTTAGTTGAATCGAAGATGGGTAGCTGTGTTTCGTTAGTCTGCTTTACCCGCTAGAATACCTTCATGCTCGAGAATCAATCGTTAACTGCTTTGCCCGGTGTTCGGGTGGGTCATTGGACCAATCAAGTGGCTCGCACGGGTTGCACGGTCATTTTGCTACCAAAGGGTGGCGCAACGGCTTCTGTGGAAGTCCGTGGTGGTGCGCCTGGAACGCGTGAAACGGCATTGCTCGAGCCTGATAAAAGCGTTAAACAGGTTCATGCGTTGCTGCTAGCTGGGGGCAGCGCCTTTGGTTTGGCGGCGGCAACGGGGGTTGTGGAATTTCTCGAGGCACTTGGCGAGGGGGTGCAAACCCCTGCTGGCAAAGTGCCGATTGTGCCAACGGCGGTGATTTACGATCTGGCGGTGGGTGACGCAAAGGTGCGCCCGGATGCGGCGGCGGGTTTGGCGGCGTGTCATGCCGCCTCAAGCGATCCTGTGGCTGGTGGTCGGGTTGGGGCTGGCACTGGAGGCATGGTCGGTAAGGTCTTCGGACTCGAATGTGCGCAACCTGGAGGCTTGGGCAATGCGGCGCTGCGGGTGGGTAATTTTACAATTGCAGCGTTGGTGGTTGCCAATGCGACGGGTGACATTGTCAACGATGCGGGGGTAGTGCTGGCGGGTGCGAAACGCGCCGATGGTTCTCGACCTACGCGCCTCGAGTCTATCGAACGGATGTTACAAACCGATCAAATCGCGTTTCTCGAGCACACCAACACGACTTTGGTGGCGCTTGGTACGGACGCGCCACTATCCAAGCTCGAGTGTTACCGTTTGGCGCAGGCGGCGCAAATGGGTTTGGCTCGAGGGACGCGTCCTTCGCACACGCCTTTTGATGGCGATACGGCGTTTGCCTTCAGTGTCACGCCCATTTTGTCGAGCACGCCGGAAGCGCCGATTCAGGCACTCATTGCCGCCAGCCAAGAGGTGGTCATGATGGCGCTGCAAAATGCGGTTTCTGATCAATCCCAAAACTCGAGTTAAAGCTTTGCAGTATGGGTTTTTTTGACTTAAAGCTTAAAGCTTAGAGCGTATAGCTTTGGTCGCACGTCGGTTTTTTCTCCGTGACCATAAACCTATCGCGTATACTATGAACATTAGAAGTGTCTTGAAAGCGAGCCAAAGCTGATGCCCAACCGTGTTTATTTAACTGTATGTGATGCCCTGAGCAGCATTGTCTCGCGGCGGGCAGCAGAAAATATTGTGGCAGACGCATTGCGAGCTGCTGGCACCAATGCCGATAAAGTCACCGCCAATGAAATGCAGAACTTGCTGCGCAGTACGGTGTTTGCGCGTTTGCAACAGATTATTCCGGTGGCGCAAGCCAAAGGCGAAATTCGGGTGATCTTGGGTAAACTCGAGGCTGGGTTTACGGAATCCAAACCGTCTATCCTCAGTCCAGAGGTGCTCGAAGGGCTTGAGGCGATTAAAGCTGAATTTAGAATGTTTGGTCATTCGGCTAACCCACGGGTGTTGCGGCTTGCTGATGGAATCGGCTCGCTTTCAAACGCGGCTGATCCGATTCAGGCACTGAATTTACTGTGGGCGGAGTTGGATTTGTTGCAAGCCGAAGAATCGGGTTTGCCGCTGAAGGGGGCGTCCTTACAACAGGCGGTCAGCATCGATCCTGGGGCGTCAGGGGTTTTTTTCCCAGATGACCAACTTTCAAATCCAGAATTTATTTTGGACCTCGAGGCTGGCTTGACCGAAGCTGGTTTGATCGAGGCTGGTGCGGCAAAATCCGAAGCGCCGACCTTGACCGAAAGTTTATGGATTAAAGATGCCACCCAAATTAATGAGATTAATTCTGAACATGTGATTCTCGAGGAACCTGAGGAGGGCATTGAGGGTTTAAAGCTTGAGTCCGTCGAGCTTCCCAGTGTCCCAGTCCAAGCACCTGCCGCGCCCAAATCGCTGCGTTTAAGGGCGCAAACCAAACTTGCCATGACTCCCGAAGAACAAGAAAACCTGCTCTCGAGGTTCGCGTCTCAGGAAGGTGTGATTGGCGTGGCATTGTGCTCGAGGTTCGGGCAAGTCATGATGGCGCGTTTAAATGAAGGTTCAGCTTCGCACCTCTCGAGCGTGGTGGCGGCAACGGTCATGGTGCTCGAGAAGGAACGAGTGGCGCGTTTATTTTACGCTCAATTCGAGAACACTAGCGCTTTTGTTGCGCCTTTTGGCGACGGTATTTTGACGGTTTTGGCAAACTCTTCGGTCAACGTTGGTAGGGTCTTGTCCGAGGTCAACGCGCTCGATCAAATCATGCTGCAAAGCACTTAAAAGCAGGGCACTTAAAAGCAGGGCACTTAAAACCTGTACACTCGAGGTTGTTTTAAAGGGGAAAATCATGCAAACGCAAAAAATGGATTGGCAGTTAGGCACTTGTTGGAGGTCTTCATGAACATCAATCAAAAATGGCTCGGTTTTATATTGGTCACGGGTTTGACTTTGAATACCTTGGCTTTTGCGCAACAAGCCACGCCAACTGCCACGCCTAGCGCCCCAGCAGCTACCACCACGGCGGCTCTGGATTTGATTGCGGGTTATCAATCGATTGCCACCTCGCTCGAGGCAGCCCGCACGTCGGTCACGTCCGACCCTCCTGGCGCTTTGGCACGCGTGCAAAGTGCTCAAAATTTGTTCAGGCGGCTCGAGCCTCAAATTGGCACGCAAAAATTGATTGATGCCGGCACGAATGCCCTTAAGAAAGCAGTTTCGACGGTCAATCAACGCAGTGCCATCAACCTTGGGGCGCAATCGATGTTGGTCAAAAGCATTTTGCAACGCGTCATGTATGACCGTTTGTTTTCCGAAATCAACGCTGGAAAATTTCCGAGCGCCACGCGTTACGCCAATACCTTGGCAGGCGCTTTCAACATGCCCGCCGCCAGCCTGAACACGTTAAAATCGGCGGTCAAACGCAAAGACATCGGCAAAGCCCGTTCGATTCTCGAGTCGCAAGTTGCGGATATCATGACCAATTCCTTAAAATTGGCTCGAGATAATGTTGCCGACAAGTCCACGGCGTATCAGGCGGTGGTGCGTGCCTCGAGTCACTTTTTGATTGTTCAAGATTCACCTCGGGTTTCTGAGGATTTGACGGTCAGCAGTTTTGCCAATGCGGTACAGTCGATCACCTCTGGCGACATGCCTGGTTTCAAGCAGGGCATTGCCACGTTGCTGACCCGCACTCAAGACTTTGGAAAACGCGCTCGGGGCATTGCGCTCAGTGACTCCAATCCTGTGGCAAGCACCACGCCAGCAAACACAACACCACCAGTCACGCCCAGCAACACCAATCCTAGTAACCCAAGCAATCCATCCACATCAAGCCCCAAACCCACCACGCCAGCGGTGACTCCAATCACACCTGCGTTGGCATTGCCAAGTGGGTTTAACACCATCAACACCGAATTGGTCAAAGCTGGAATCCCAGCCGTCAGGGCGGGGGCGCTCGCCACCAGCCTTGCCAATCAAAAATTCACCAGCTTTAGCGGTGTGCTCGATAAGCTTTCCGCCACCGTCGGCGAGTCGCTGACCCAAGTTCAAAATGGCGAGGTTCAAGCGGGTCGCACCAACCTCGAGCTTGCCAAGAATTTGTTTGAAAGTAGCGTCAAACCCGCACTCGATGTTGTCAACACAGATCAGGCAGTTCAGACCTCCAAGGTTTTTGATGCGACCATCAATGCGATTGGCGTTCGCTCCGTGGATGTCGCGGTCTTGTTGGGCGAAGTGGTTTCGGTGAAAAACCTCTTTCAAAACGCGCAACCCGCCAACGCCATGCAAAACCTGTCAGCCTCAGTGCAACCGTGGTGGGCGGGAACATTGCGCGGCATTTTGTTCTTTGTTGCCGCTTTGTTGTTCTGTTACGCAATTTATCTTTTAAACCTGGCGTTCGGTGGTAAAAACCCGTACTGGCGTTACATTGGTATTTCGATGGTCTTGTTGTTCATTCCGCCCTTACTCGAGGGTCTGGCTTGGCTCGGTTCGGTTTTGTCCCAAACGGCTGGTTTGACCTTCCTGGATGGCTTGAGTTCACTGTCGGTTTTGCAAAACCCACTGGCGCAAATCGCTTGGGCAATCCTCATGATCGCGGCGGCGGCGTTTGCTACCGCCGGTTTTAGGGGCATCGCCACCCAATTCGGTCTGATTCGCAATCGCAACAACCAAACCAATATCGGCAGCGCCAATGTTGCCCCAGCCATGCTGGGCGCGGCAGGTGGAGTTGCGGGCGCGGTGGCACTGTCACACAACCCCAGTTTGATCAACACCAGCGGTGATCTTACCGACCCGCGCATCTCGAGCGATGTGTCGGTCAATCCTGACCGCACGATTGTCGAATGGGACGAAGAATTTTAGATTTGATTTAGAATTCGCTGACGCCTTTTCTTGCCGTCCTCTTGTTTTGTCCGTTCGGAGAGTTGATGAATCAGATTTATCAAGCGACCCTCAAGCTTCTCGAGTCCGACCCTGACACCAAGGGTTTTCAAACCATTCTCGATGAGGGTTTAAGCCGCCTTGGGAAAACCCCAACGGATGCCAATGTCCGAGAGATCGAAAAAACCCTGAAATCCAACGTTTACCGCCAATTGCAAGTGTCACTGCCAGCCAATGCCGCCAAAGAAAAAATTCAGTCGATCTTGGCAAAAGTTGCCCTGATGGACGCGCCCGCCAGCGTCAGCATGGCAGCCAACGCCCAAGCCGAACTGATACGTCAAGCGGCGTTGATTGTGCCACTCGATGCCGGACAGAAGCGCTTTACCTTGTATTTTGAATGGTCCGAGGTTCAGAAGTTTCGCAGCCAATTAAAAGTCATTCAAGAGCAGCAACAAGCCGGCAATTTGATTCCAGATTTGTTGCGCGACGCGAGTCGTCAACTCGAGTTACTCGAGGAAAAACTGCAAGATTCGTTGGTGCGTCAAGGGCAGGACATCAACGAACTGCTGGCAGGGTTCGAGCGCGTCAAAAGCATGGGTGGACCTCGGGTCAAACGGCTCGAGTCACTGATAGGTCAGATTTCTGAATCTCAATCCTCGCAGTCCTTGGCACCCGCCGAGGTCGAACGCGCCCGCAAATTGGTCGTCGAGTTGCGCCGACTGGTCGAATCTTCGGTGGTGGCGGTCAGTGCAGCCCCAATCGAAGCCGAAGAAGATTCAATCATCATCGAAGAACCCGTGGAAGCGCCGCTCGCCTCGGCAACAGGCGAAATTTTACAGATTGAATCAGCCGATGATGACGATTTGGACATCAGTTTCGATTTCACCGAACTCGAACCCGAAGCCTCAGCCCGAATGCAGGAACTCGACCTTGCCGAAGAGCGCCGCAAACTCGAGAATTTAGGACGCGATTATCGTAGCGTCCTTGAGGCGAGTGCCGATGCCAGCGTGGCACTGGCTGAATTGCGCACACGCAACAACAACAACGAACTGATCAAAGAAGACCTTGAGAACCTCAAAGCCACCCTCGAGACACGTCACAGCGAAGAATTGGTGCGTCAACGCGAACGGGTGTCGCAATTGCCTCAAGCTTTGGAACGCTTTGCCAACAGCGGCATGGATGTCAAAGAGGCACGCTTGACCTTGTCCGTCGCTGAGGGCATGATCGGCTCGAACGTGCTGGCTGCCGATGAGATCAGCAAACTCGAGGATTTGATCCGCACCTTCGAGCGTCAATTTGAGGAACGCGAACGTGCCAGACTCGAGGAACAAACCCGCATCGACCGCGCCCTGACCCGCCAAACCGCGACCTTAAACCAAATGCGCGAAGTGGTCTTAAGTTTCATGCCCTTGGGGCTTGAAGCGATCAGCGGTTTTAACAATCGCCTCGCAGAACTCGAGCGTGACACCCAAGCACGGGTCGTGCGCGAAGACATCACCAAAGCCCTCAGTGAAGAGATGCTCAGCTTGCAACACGCGCTCGAGGCTTTAGAAACCCAAAAACGCCAGATCGCCGAACAAAAAGCCGAAGCCGACCGTCTGGCACTGGCTGCCAAGCTCGAGGCGGAACGCAAAGAACTTGAAGCCAAACTCGAAGCCGACCGTTTGGCTTTAGAGGAAAAAATTCGTTTGGAACGCGAAGAAGCCGAACGCAAAGCTGCCGAGGTTGCCGCCAAAGAAGCCGCCGACCGACTGGAAGCCGAACGCAAAGCCTTGGAGGCTGCCGCAAAATTAGAAGCCGAACGCCTTGAAGCCGCCAAGCGCATAGAAACCGAACGCGCCGAAACCGAACGCAAGGAACTCGAAGCCAAACTCGAGGCTGAACGCATTGCCGCTGCCAAACTCGAGGCTGAACGCATTGCCTCTGCCAAACTCGAAGCCGAACGCGTCGAAGCCGAGCGTCTCGCCGCCGAAAAAGCGGCGCGTGAAGCCGCCGAAAAACTAGAAATCGAACGGCGCGAAGCCCAAGCCCGAAT
>JANMUC010000593.1:0-3000 GCA_031391225.1 Deinococcales bacterium | reverse complement strand
TCGTCATGTCACCGATGTGCCAGTATTCCGCCGTTGATGGCAAAGTCACCGATTGGCACATGCTCCATTATCCCACCCGCGCCCTCGGCGGCGTCGGGTTGATCGTGGTTGAAGCCAGCGCCGTCGAGGCTCGAGGTCGGATCAGTGCCGAAGATTTGGGGGTTTGGACCGACGATCAACTGCCAGGTTTACGTGCCTTGGCAAGCACCATCAAAGCCAACGGTGCGGTCCCCGGGATTCAACTCGCGCACGCTGGGCGAAAGGCGGGCAGCGCCCGAGGTTGGGCGAGTCCAGCCGTGCCGTTTTCGTGGACGGCGGTCGCCCCGAGCGCTCTCAGTTTCGGTGAGCCGTACCCGATCCCGCAGGCACTCGAGACTTTTGAGCTTCAAACGGTGATTGATGCCTTCGTTGGAGCCGCAAAACGCTCGCTCGAGGCTGGCTTCGAGGTGATCGAATTGCACATGGCGCACGGTTATTTGCTGCATTCTTTTCTCTCGCCGCTCTCCAACCTTCGCACCGACCGTTACGGTAGCACGCTCGAGAATCGAATGCGCTTCCCGCTCGAAGTTGCGACGGCTGTGCGCGAGGTGATTCCCGAGCACCTGCCGCTTCTGGTGCGCGTCTCCGCATCTGATTGGATCGAAGGCGGTTGGAGCATCAAAGACACCGTTGAACTGGCTCGAGCCTTCAAACCCCTCGGTGTGGACCTGATTGATTGCTCGAGCGGCGGCAACGTGCCAAGTGCAAAGATTCCGGTTGGGGCTGGGTATCAAGTGCCATTTGCCGAAACTGTAAGGCGCGAGGCAGGCTTGGCAACCGGCGCGGTCGGGCTGATTACCGAACCGAACCAAGCGGAGACGATCTTGCAAACCAAACAAGCCGACCTGATCTTCTTGGCACGGGCGTTGCTGTCCGACCCGTTTTGGACGTTCCGAGCGGCGCAACAGTTGGGTTTGAATCAGCCGATTTGGTCGCCGCAGTATGGTCGCGCTTTCACCGTCAAGAAGTGAAATTCGAGGCAACACTCGAGCGACGTTCCAAATATCCATCCTGATTCATGGTCAACCGCGTTTCTTGAAGGGCTTAGAAAGCCGATTCCAGCGCCTTGAGTGAAGCCGCAACATCCTTCACGCCAGCCTGCGCCATGTCGGGTCGTCCGCCGCCCTTGCCGCCCCCTGCCGCCGCCAGTTTCCCAATCAACTGCCCCGCGTGTGCTCCCCTTGCCACTGCGTCTTTGGTGGCTTTGATCGCCAGTCCACCTTCAGAGCCAACCACCACGATGTCGGCTTTGCTTTTCTCAAGCAAGTCATCAACGGCGGTACGCAATTCGTTGCCAACCACACCCGTCAAGGCAAGTCGCGCAATTTTAAACCCGCCAAGCTCGAGGGTGTCGGCACTCGAACCCGCGCTGGTTTGGGCGTGAACGAGTTTCTGTTTCAAGTCTGCCACCGTGCGATTTAAAACCTTCATCTCGTCTTGCAGTTTCTCGAGGCGTTCGGGCAAGGTTTCTGGAGTCGCGTTCAGCGTCCTCGAGAGTACCCGCACGCGCTCCAAGGTGTCACGAACATACGCTGTCGCCGCCTCGCCGCAAAGTGCCTCGAGCCGCCTGACACCAGCCGCCACGCCCTCCTCAGAGACAATCACAAACGAGCCAATCTTGCCCGTGCTTGAAACGTGCGTACCGCCGCAAAGTTCCTTGCTCGAGATGTCCACGTGTTGCTCGAGAATCCCAACGCTCGAGATTGCACCGTCCACGCTGACCACGCGCACTTCCGCGCCGTATTTTTCGCCGAACAGTGCCATCGCTCCGGTTTTGCGGGCTTCATCGAGCGGCATGAGTTTGGATGAAACCGCAAAATCGGCTTGAATCCAGCGGTTGACCAGTTGTTCGACATGACGAATTTCGTCGCCCGTCACGGCTTCGTTGTGCGTGAAATCAAAACGCAAACGGTCTGATGTGACCAAACTGCCTTTTTGTTGCACGTGCGAACCCAGCGCTGCGCGAAGTGCGGCTTGCAGCAAGTGTGTCGCCGTGTGATGTTTTTCCGTCGCCGCACGAACTCCAGATTCCACCCGAGCCTCGAGCGTATCTTCGACGCTGAGCGTGCCACGCAAAATTTGTGCCTCGTGAATAAAAATCCCCTGAGCATTCTTGTGTGTGCCAGTCACCACGGCGCGACCTTCCACATGCCCAGAGACACTGGCGCGAATCGGACTTTCCACTCGAGCTTCAACGTGATGGCTTGTCCACTCGAGCACCCCAACATCGCCGACTTGACCGCCGCCCTCGGCATAAAACGGTGTGGTGTCCAAAATAATTTGCACGTGATCGCCGTCATGGGCGTTTAAGACTCGAGCGTTGCCGACCAGAATGGCGACCACCCTGGCGGTGGAATTTTGAAGGGTGAAGCCGACAAAGTTTGTGGCGGGCAGACCCTCGAGTGAATCGTTGGAAGCGGCGTACATGCCATCTTTTTTGCCGTACTTGCTGCCTGCTCGAGCGAGGGCTTGAGCTTCTTTGAATGCCAAATTGAAACCTGCCTCATCCACGCTCAAACCGTGCTCTTCAGCAATTTCTCGAGTTAGGTCAAGAGGGAATCCAAACGTGTCATAAAGTGTGAAAGCGTCGTTGCCAGGGATAGTTGGCACTTTGCCTTCAATTATCGAAGTACTACTAGGAGACGCGCCCCAGTCACCGTCTAATCCTCGAGATTCCATAAAATCTTTGACTGCATCTTGTAGAATCCTCCCTGATTTTTCATAACCAACTAATTCGATAACTTTCTCGTCATCAATATTCTGGTAATGAATTTCAATGATACCTGAAACCTTTTCAAACTCCATACCGCGTAGGTAGTATGACTTAGCAATCAAATCATTAAGTCGTTCAATGCCATTCTCGAGCGTCCGCAAGAAACGCTTTTCTTCTTCCTCAATCTGCTTGGTTACGCTTTCTTGAGCCGCAACCATTTCTGGGTATGCCTGCCCAAGCGTGTCCAC
>JANMUC010000755.1:0-11580 GCA_031391225.1 Deinococcales bacterium | reverse complement strand
CAGCAGCCTCCAAGACACCCGCCGTGAACACCCCAGCAAACTTCATAAACTCATCGACATCATCGTCATCACCCTCTGCGCGAAACTCGAGTTCTTGCGCCAAACTTGGACCAAGCCCGTCCAATTGTTTCGCCCAACTCGAGATTGGTTTTCCGATCAGTTTTTCGCGCAATTCGGTATCGCTGGCGGTTCTGGGGTCAAGCTTTTCATACGGTGGCGGCGCGGTGTACTTGCCACCCGTCCGAATCTGCCTGAAGCGGTTGCGATCACCAGTAATTTCCCTCGCCGCCGCCAGAATCTTGCCTTCAAAACCCGTTCCAGGCTCGAGTATCAACATGTTGGTGTTGCGTCCAGTCAACTCGAACAAAACCCGCACGGCGGGAAGCGCCACAAAACCTGGCGCATCGGCAAACTCGAGCATCACCACACGGTCTAATTTCAGTTGCGACACCCGCTCGAGCGTTCCTTTAACCCGACCTTCGAGCGCCCGTCCAAAGGCATTGACCGCGCTGCCCTCGAGTTTGTCACGGTTCTGGTACAAGGCTGGAGTTGGTGGACGGTACGCGAAAACCAAATTGAAAGGCTTGGCATTTTTAGCGACAGGCTCGAGCAATAATGCCGCAGTCGTTTCGTTTGGGAACACCCAACCCAAATTGCGGGCTGGCAGTAGCACTTCCAATTCCTCGAGAATTTTGGCGATGAACAAACCTTCCATAGGCTGGCAGCATACGTCATGGGGAAAGATTTTGACTCGAGCAAATGGCGTAGATCAAGTGAATTGGTACTTTGGTGTTTGAAGGCTCGAGTAAGTAATTTGTAGGTCTTGCAAGTGATGAAGGAACAACTGTGGGATAACAAATTTTGCCAATACCCGAATTTCCACTTGTGTTCAAGTAGCATCAATCGCTTGCATTGTCTTAAATGCTGAGTAGAATCAAACTCATTGGTGGGTCGTTATGATCTTTGGTGTACGCTTAATTTGAGGTGAGGTTTTGATAATTTCGAGAATCATACTGAAGAACTGGCGAAATTTCCAAAATGTGGATGTTGAGCTTGGAAATCGAGCCTTTGTAGTTGGAGCTAACGCATCTGGGAAGTCGAATTTTCTCGATGCCATCAGATTCCTACGCGATATTGCAAAACCTGGTGGTGGTCTTGAAACAGCCGTAAGGGATCGCGGTTGGGTATCGAAAATCAGAAGTTTAGCAGCCAGAAGTAACTCTAATGTTGAAATCGAAGTTCATCTATCTTCCTCGGCTGATCAGGAGAAACCTGACTGGAAATATGCTGTGAGTTTCAACGGTGTTTCCAAGTTCGAGAAAAGCCAAAGAGTTAGCAAGCCAAAACTGGTATTTGAAAAAGTTTGGAAGAACGATGCGTTAATTCTGGATCGACCTAACAAACAAGATAAAGATGACCCTGAACTCCTTACCCAGACACATTTACAACAGATCAGTCTCAATCCAAAGTTCAGAGTTGTTGCAGATTTTTTGGTATCAATAACTTACTTACATTTGGTACCTCAAATACTACGTCATCCGACAGCATTTTCTGGCTCTGGTTTACCTGACGACCCATATGGTCATGATCTGCTGGAACAGATTGCGAGAACGCCAGAAAGAACCCAGAAACGCTTCCTCGAACGCATCGAAGGTGCTTTAAAACTTGCCGTGCCTCAACTCAAAGAGCTAACAATCAGTAAGGACGCGATGGGTATTCCACACCTTGAGGCAAAATATGAACATTGGCGACCTCGAGGAGCTAAGCAGCGGGAAGATCAATTTTCAGATGGAACTCTTCGCATGATTGGATTATTGTGGGCGCTGCTCCAAGCAGATTCGGTACTGTTGCTCGAGGAACCTGAACTTTCATTGCACGCTAGTATTGTCGATAAACTACCAGCTTTGATCCACCGTTTGACCCAAAACTCAAAACGTAAGCGCCAAGTTATTCTGACGACGCATAGTTCTGATCTGCTTTCAGAGCGAGGTATTGATGGTGGCGAAATTATCGTACTTTTGCCCAACAAAGAGGGAACTCAAGTAAAACGAGCCACGAGTATAAAAGAAATCAAACATGAACTCGAGAGTGGATTCAATGTGGCTGAAGTCATTAAGCCACGTACTGAACCACGTAATGTAAATCAGTTACCACTCTTCACATGAACGAAATATTGATTAATCTTGTCGTTGAGGATGTTCTTTCGGCAACTGTAGCTCAAGCCATGCTGAAAAGTTCAGAACGTCCTTTTGTGGTTGACACTGTTCGTAACGAACGTGGCTTTGGTGCTATCAAGACAAAAATTCGTAAGTTCAATCAAGCCGCACAATGGATGCCCTATCTTGTCATTACAGATTTGGATAACCACCCGTGCCCTGTCACGATGGTCAATGAATGGATTGATACTCCTCGTCATAAGAATCTGATTTTTCGTGTGGCAGTACGCGAAATCGAAGCGTGGCTTCTCGCTGATCGTGAAAATATTGCTCAGTTTCTTCAGATTTCGAGTGCTCAAATTGATCGAAGCCCCGAGACGCTTCGTGACCCAAAAGCAGCACTGATTCAGGCAGTCAAAAAACATTCGAGAAGTCGAAGTATTCGCACGGATATCGTTCCTATTGGAGTAACAAGCAGTATTGGTCCTAATTACAATGGTCGTTTGAGCGAGTTTGCAATCCAGCAGTGGGATGTCAAGTTGGCTCGAACTAATGCGCCAAGTCTAGACCGTGCAATGCGAAGTCTTGAAAATTTTTAGATCGTTGAACACAAGATCAAAATTACAAGCAATATCCTTTGGTTTGGATATGTTTTTATCAATTGTCAGTCAAGCTCGAGCTTCCACGCTCATTCAAAAACAGATAATTCTTCCAGCAGTCCCTCGAGTTGTTCCCGTCGGCTGGTGTCACATCGTTGCGCCGTGCCGATCACCAGCAGATGCGCGAGGCTGGACATCAAACCCGATGCGCCGTATTGGTCTATGGCTTGGGTTGGCACGCGCAAAATATGGATTGCCAGTGGCAGCAGCGGCGACGCGCCGTTGTCCGTGACCAGCAAAATACTTGCCCCTCGAGTTTTCAGGGTGGTGGCGATTTGGGTGCTCGAGCGGGCGTAACGACGCGTCGAGAAAACCAGTACGGTGTCGTTTTTGCTGGCGTCGAGCAGAATTTCGGGGCTGAACATGGTGCTCGGCTCGAGCAAATGCACTTCACTGCGCACGCTCGAGAGCAGTTCTTGGGTCAGGATGGCATGACCTTTGTTAGACCGCGAACCCAGAATCCAAACGCGCCTTGCACTGGCAAGCACATCACAGACGCGTTCAAGTAATTCGTCTGAGGTGCGGCTGAGTTCCTCGAGATTTTGCTTTTCACGTTGCCAGTAGGCGGCAAACACGCCCTCTTTGGTGGTTGGGACGGTTGGTGCTTGTTGTTCGCGCAGTTCACGGCGCAAGTCGCGGCGTAAATCTGGGTAGCCTTCAAACCCGAGGCGCTGGGCAAATCGCGTGATGCTCGAGGGGCTTGTCTCGAGTTGGCTGGCGAGTTCTGCGCCACTTAAAAGCAGGGTTTCCTCGAGATTTGCCAGAAAGTGGGCGGCAATTTGGGTGTCGGATGGCGAGAATTCGCTGGTGTTGTGGTCGATGCGTTCGCGCAGGGTCATGAATTCGTCCAATCTCGAGGATTTGTTTCGCGGATTATTTTACGGTTTTTTTGCAAAGCTCGAGTTTGCAAAATAAATTTCAAAATGATAGTCTAATCTAGCAATAAAAATTGCAGAATGGCAAGTGCACTTGAAGGGACAGAAGCTTCCGATTCAAATGCACGACTTGCAATTTCTATAAGAGGAGAACCTATGAACAAGCGTTTGGGTGCAGTGGCAGCGCTGCTCGGTGTCGGATTGTTGACCGTCGGTGTGACGGCTCAAAACTCCCGCTCGAGCACCCTGATTTACGGCGGAGATTTCTCTGGGTTAATTACCCTCGACCCAGGTCAAAGCTACGAATTTGCGGGCAGTTTGGTCACGAACAACTTGTACGAAACGCTGGTGAAATTTGAAGGCGAGGACTTGTCCACCCTCAAGCCCAGCATTGCCACCAAATGGACGACCAAAGATGCTGGTGATGCTTGGAAGGTCACGTTTACCATGCGCAATCAGAAATTTGCCTCGGGCAACCCTGTGACCGCCGACGATGTGGTTTACACTTTTGACCGTGCCATTGCCCTAAAAGGACCTGGATCATTTTTGTTTACCAGCGTTGCCAACATGAAAGTTGGCAGCACCAAAGCGATCAACAAAAATACCGTCGAGGTCAGTTTTCCAAAGACCGCCAGCCCTGCGGCATTTCTTAATCTTCTAACCTTCAACATTGGTGGCATCGTGGACAGTGCCATTGTCAAAACCCACGTTGTGGACAATGATTACGGCACAAATTGGCTCAAGAAGAACTCGGCGGGTTCTGGACCTTACGTTTTAAACCGTTGGGATCAAAGCCAATCGGTGGTCTTGGACGCCAACAAAAACTCGAGGTTGCTGCCCCGTTTAAGCCGTATTATCTTGCGCGAAATCAAAGAAGCCAACACTCAAAAAATTGCGCTCGAGAGTGGTGAAATTGATATTGCGGAGAACCTGACGCCCGACATGGTCAAAGCCAAAGCAGCCGAAGGTAAGTTCAACGTGTACAAAGCCGATTCGCTCAATCTCCAATACCTAGGCATGAACGTTGGCGATGCCAGCCCGTTCAAGGATGCTCGAGTTCGTCAAGCCGTGCGGTACGCCCTTGACCAGGACGGTATTATCAAAAGCTTGGCTGGCGGCAACGCCCGCAAGGTGCAAACCATTATTCCTGCGGGTTTGTTTGGTTTTAATCCTGCCACACCGTATAACCTCAACTCAGAAAAAGCCAAGGAACTCTTGAAAGCAGCAGGCAAAGAGGGCGGCTTTGAGTTTGACATGCTGACCCCCCAAGGTGCTTGCTTGGCAGGCATCCCTTGCGCCGATCTGGCGGCAAAAATTCAATCTGACCTTGCCAAAATCGGTCTGAAAGCCAATATCAAGCAACTCGTGGATTCCGAACTCTACCCGCTGTACCGCGCCCAAAAAGCCACGATGGTACTTGTTGACTGGTCACCAGATTTTCCCGATCCAGATGGCAACGCCACCCCAATGAGCGACTTCGGTGCAAAAAGCCTTGCATGGCGCAACGTCTGGAACAACCCAACGGCAGGCAGTTTGGCGCAAAAAGCCGCACTCGAGCCGAACCCAACCAAACGTGCTGCACTGTACAAGCAACTGACCGAACTGCAACTCGAGGATGGACCATTTGCAATTTTGTTCCAACCCACAATTTCGGTCACATTGAGCAAAGCCGTCAAAGGTTACGTTCGTAACGCGCAAAACCAAATTCGGTTTGAAAAAATCTCCAAGCAGTAAACGTTCAAAATCTCGAGTTGGGCGAAAAAGCTCAGCTCGAAATTTTTTGTTTAACGCGCTAAATACCAATGTTTTTCAAACCCATAAGCAATTTGAACGCAGTCAAAAAGTCACTCGATTGTCAAACTGCGCCGTTTGAAATAGCGTAGACTGAAAAAGCTTTTCAAATGAGGAGGGGTATATGCGAAAACGTATTGGCGCAACCGTACTTTTGGGCATCGGTTTACTCGCGGTGGGCGTGGCTCAAAATTCTCGCTCGAGTACGCTGGTCTACGGTGGAGACTTCTCGGATCTGATCTCGCTCGATCCTGGCATCAGTTACGAATTCTCGGGTGGTTTGGTCACCGATAACTTGTACGAAACGCTTGTTAAATTTGAAGGTGAGGATTTGTCCACCCTGAAGCCCAGCATTGCGACCAAATGGGCAACCAAAGACGCGGGCGATTCTTGGAAAATCACTTTCAACTTGCGGAATCAAAAATTCTCGAGCGGCAATCCTGTGACGAGTGACGACGTGGTGTACACCTTTGACCGTGCCATTGCATTAAAAGGCAACGGTTCGTTCTTGTTTGATGAAGTTGCCAACATGAAAATTGGCAGCACCAAAGCGATCAACAAAAATACCGTCGAAGTGAGCTTACCAAAAACCGCCAGCCCAGCCGCCTTCCTCAATCTTTTAACCTTTAACATTGGTGGCATTGTAGACAGCGTGGTTGTCAAGTCCAAAGCCGTCAACAACGATTACGGTTCGGCGTGGCTCAAAAACAACTCGGCAGGTTCGGGACCTTATGTTCTCAACCGTTGGGATCAAAACCAGCAAGTGATCCTCGATGCCAACAAAAACTCGAGATTGCTGCCCCGTTTGAGCCGAATCATTTTGCGTGAAATGAAAGAAGCCAATACCCAAAAAATCGCGCTCGAGAGTGGCGAGGTTGACATCGCTGAAAACCTCACACCTGACATGGTGAAAGCCAAAGCAAGCGATTCTAAGTTTGTGGTTTACAAAGCCGATTCCTTGCGTTTGCAGTATTTGGGCATGAACGCTGGCGCAGGCAGCCTATTCGAGGATGCTCGAGTTCGCCAAGCCGTGCGTTGGGCGCTAGATCAGGACAGCATGGTAAATGTGCTGGCTGGCGGTAATGCCCGCAAAGTCCAAACCATTATTCCGGCGGGCTTGTTCGGATTTAATGCTACCAATCCGTACAGCGTGAACATCGAGAAAGCCAAAGATTTGTTGAAAGCTGCGGGCAAACCAAATGGTTTCGAGTTTGAAATGCTCGTGCCGCAAGGTTCGTGCGCCGCTGGTGTTCCTTGTGCAGACTTGTCGGCAAAAATTCAAGCTGATCTTGCCAAAATTGGCTTAAAAGCCAACATCAAACAAATTGTGCAATCCGAACTGCTCGGGATTTACCGTGCCCAGAAAGCCCAAATGGTTTTGGTAGGTTGGAGTCCAGACTTTCCAGATCCAGACGGCAACGCCACTCCAATGAGCGATTACGGCGCAAAAAGCTTGGCTTGGCGCAACGCTTGGAACAACCCAGTCGCCAGCAAGCTCGCGCAACAAGCTGCACTCGAAACCAATGCGACCAAACGCGCTGCGCTGTACAAGCAACTGACCGAGTTGCAACTCGAGGAAGGACCATTTGCGATTTTGTACCAACCGAAAGTGCCAATCACTTTGTCAACCAGCGTTCAGGGTTACAAACGAAACGCCCAAGGGCAAGTGCGTTTTGAAAAGATTTCCAAGAAGTAATTTCAGTTAAACCGTTAACGGGGAGCGCAATTGAGCTCCCCAAATTGTAAAAATTCTAAACCAGAAACTCGAGAATTATAAATGCTGAATTACACCATTAGACGATTATTTTTTGTTCTGTTCGTGGTTTGGGGCGTTTCGCTGGCGACTTTTTTCCTGTCACAAGTCGTCCCTGGTGATCCTGCTTTGGTTGCACTCGGTGACAAAGCCACCGATGAAATGATCGCCAATTTTAGGGTCAAAAACGGTTTGGATAAACCTGTCGTGGTGCAGTATTTCAGTTACGTCGGGCGTTTGTTGCAAGGCGACCTTGGGACAAGTTTGCGTACTGGACGCCCAATCATTGATGACCTGCGCGATTTCTTTCCTGGCACGCTCGAGCTTTCGATTACGGCGCTCTTGATTGCCGCCCTGATCGGCATTCCGGCAGGAATTCTGGCGGCATTAAATCAAAATAAACCCCCAGATTTTATGATTCGATTTTTGGCGCTTCTGGGCGGCGCGACCCCAATTTACTGGCTTGCAATTTTACTGCTCGAATTTCTGCACAACAAACTGCGGATTCTGCCAGGTCCAGGGCGTTTGGACGCCTACCTACTCACGCCCGCTCGAGTCACGGGTTTTGTTGGGATTGATTCGTTGTTGGCAGGCGACTTGCAGGTTTTTGGGGATAGCCTCGCGCATTTAATCCTGCCCGCTTTTGTGCTTGGCGCGTTCAGTTCGGCGCTGCTGGCTCGTATGACTCGCGCTTCAATGCTCGAGACACTCAGCCAAGATTTTATTCGTACTGCCCGTTCTAAAGGTGTTTCTCAGGCGCAAGTGGTGGTCAAACACGCCCTCAGAAATGCGTTTTTACCGGTACTGACCGTTTTGGGTGGGGTGCTGGGTGGGTTGCTGTCTGGTGCAGTTTTGACCGAAACCATTTTCAGTTGGCCCGGCGTTGGGCGTTACACCACCGATGCCGCCATCAGTTTGGACTTTCCGGCGGTCATGGGCGTGACGCTTCTGGCTGGCATGGCGTATTCGATCATTAATCTAGTGACCGATTTGCTGTACGCGTTGTTTGACCCAAGGATTACCTATGCTTAACGCTGCAATCCCCGCCAAAAAGCAAGCCTCCAAAGCCTCGAGACGCTTCTGGCGTAACCCTGCCGCCATTGTTGGTATAGTGCTGATAACAGTGCTGGTGCTGGTTGCTGTTCTCGCCTCGGTCATTTCGCCCGATCCCATCGCGCAAGATTTAACCAATCGCCTGATGCCACCCTCGAGTCAACACTTGTTGGGTACAGACCAACTTGGGCGTAGCGTCTGGGGTCGTGTGGCGCACGGTGCATCATTGTCGTTGCAAGTTGGTGTGATCGTGACCCTAATTTCGGTCAGTGTCGGTGTGCTGGTTGGATTGCTGGCGGGAACATTTGGCGGCATTTGGGACAACGTTCTCATGCGCGTGACCGATATTTTCTTCGCCTTCCCAAGTTTAATTCTGGCAATGGCTATCGCTGCCGCACTCGGTCCAAGTTTAACCAACACCATCATTGCCGTGGCAATCGTCAATTGGCCCAGTTACGCCCGTTTGGTTCGCGCCCAAGCCCTGGCACTGCGCGAACGCGAATTTGTTGAGGCGGCTCGAGCCATCGGCACTTCGAGGCTCGGGATTGCGCTGCGGCACGTACTGCCGAACACGTTGACGCCAGTATTAATTCAAGCCAGTTTTGACATTGGGCAAGCGATCCTGACCGCCGCTGGTTTGTCATTCATTGGTTTTGGAGCGCAACCCCCCACGCCCGAATGGGGCGCGATGGTCAGTGAAACCCGTAATTTTATTTCCGAGGCGCCGTGGGCTTCCAGTGCACCAGCTATAGCTATTTTGCTCGCGGTCTTAGCGTTTAACCTTGTTGGGGACGGCTTACGCGATGCGCTTGATCCACGCAACACACACTAAACATCTCGAGCCTTGAGATGACCCTCGGTTTTGCTCACAATATTCATTCCTTGGACTCGAGATTCCCTTTTCTCGAGTCAATACTTTCATGTTCGCATCCTCATCTCGAACCTAAAATCCCCTCTTTTGTGCGTGCTCGAGAGGTATTTTAACCAACTATTTGGTTTAGAACATGCTAGTTTGAATTTCAATCGAATGCGGTTTTGCAAGCAAATCGGGAGAATGGCTTGCAGCACAAAAATTGCTTTCGTCACGAATCGAGCAGGCGTGAACGCAGAACCCATTCAAGAGTTAAAAGACATTTCCAAAAATTTACCAAGTGCCGTCAGTATCAGGTTAAATGCCGTCACCAGGCAACTCGAGGGTGAACGAGGGGCGTTCAATGCCCTCTCGAGCATCGGTAATAAGCTTTCGGGAGTGCGTGACTTGTTTGATGCCACAGCGCTGCTCGAGGCGGTCTTAAAAGAGGCTGTGGTCTTGATGCAGGGGGATCGTGCGGCGTTGGCACTGGTCGAAAGAACTGGTTTGCGTGTGGTTGCCAGCCGCTCGAGGGAAAATGACGCCGATGTCACCGTTTCGCACACCTTCCTCGAGCGTGTCGTCAAAACGGGTCAAGCGTTGGTGTCAACCAACGTTCAAGAAGACCCCAACATGGATTCCAGCGCCAGCATTCTGGCACTCGAGATTCGCAGCGTTCTGGCTGTGCCGCTTCGCTCGAGAGATGAAGTGATTGGTGTTTTGTACGTGGACACCCTGTTCAATCGCCGAATGTTTTCTGATGTTGACGCAGCGGTACTTGCTACCTTTGCCACCCAAGCGAGCGTTGCCGTGATTCTGGCTCGCAGCGTGCAACAAGACCACGAACGCAATGTCGCGTTCATCAAGACCATGCTGACCACCCTGGATGCTCGAGACCCGTACACCGCAGGACACTCAAACCGCGTCGGTGATTACACCCTCAAACTTTCCAAAGTCTTGGGTTGGAAAGCCGCCGATCAAGAACGGGCGTTGTTCACCGGCTGGGTGCATGACATTGGCAAAATTGGCATTCGCGACGAATTTTTGTTTAAAAAAGAACCCTTAACCGTTGGTGAACGCGAGATTATCGAAGAGCATTCGGTGATTGGTGAACGCATTTTAACCACCATGATGCCCGAAAACCAAGTCATTTTAAGCGCCGTCAGACACCACCACGAACGCTGGGATGGACGCGGTTATCCCGATAAACTCGAGGTGGAAAGCATTCCAATGCTGGCGCGAATGATTGCCCTCGCCGATACCTTCGACGCCATGACCACCGCCCGTCCGTACAGTACCCCAAAAACCTGGGAACGCGGTTTTGAAATTCTGCGCTTCGAGGCTGGAAAGCAATTCGCGCCCGATCTGGTCGAACCGTTCATTCAAGCGCTTAACGACGAAAATGTTGGCTCGAGTGTCGGCGGTCAAATCATGCTTTCGCCACTCGCCCAAACCCAGAATCTCGAGGTTGTTTAAGCTTATTTCTTGATAGGGTAGGGTGCGCCCTGCGCACCAATTTCACGTTCCAGACGGTGCGCAAAGCGCACCCTACAAACCCGAGGTCGTTTAAGCCTCGAGTTTTTGTTTGACCAGTTCTTGCACCATTTGCGGGTTGCCAGTGCCGTTGGTTTGCGCCATGACCTGACCCACAAAGAATCCAAGCAAGCCTGTGCGTCCAGATTTGAACGCCGCAACTTTATCAGGGTTTGCCGTCATGATCGAGTTAACAATCACCTCGAGCGCACCCGAGTCCGAAACTTGTTTCAAGCCCTCTGTGGCAATAATCTCGAGCGGGTCAATGCCCGTTTCAATGGTTTTCTCGAGTACCGTTTTGGCAATTCGGTTTGAAATCGTGCCGTCAGTAATCAGTTTTACCAGTTCGCCTAGTTGAGCAGGGGAGATGTGAGGGGAATCGGTTTCCCTTAAGTGCGTGCCGAGTTCGTTGACCACCCAATTTGAAAGCGTTGAAGGATTCATACCAGACTCGAGTGACAAGTCCAAGAAACTTGAGAGTTTAGGTTCTCGCGCCAGAATTCGAGCTTCTGATTCTCCAATCTCGAGTTTTAAATATTGCTCGAGTTTTGCTTGTTGCTCGGGTGTCAGTTCAGGTTTTGAGACTTCAGCATTTGCTTGAGTTGAACCACTTGCATTCACACGTGAGGTAGCATGAGCTTTTTTAACAGGCGTTTCCAAGGTGTCGTCTGGTGTTGAGTTAGTTTCACCGAACGAAGGATGATTTAAAGTGGCATACACTGTTTGAGTCAACCTAATAATCCTGTTGAACACCAACTTCTTGCCACTCGAGTCCACAGGGTCACGCCAAAAATAGCCAAGTCGCTCGAACTGATACCGAGTCTCGAGCGGGTCATTCAAAATGCTGGGTTCGACAAAACCGTGTGTAATCTCGAGGCTGTTGGGATTCAAGAAATGCAGGAAATCCACT
>JANMUC010000249.1:0-19144 GCA_031391225.1 Deinococcales bacterium | reverse complement strand
TGGCGGTGGTGGCAGCTCGAGTTTCCAATCGATAAGTTGCTCCAAAGTTACGCCCAACTCGAGCAGCAATGCCGAATCTTGAGCACTCAAACCAGCCTGCTGAAGCAAATCGGGTCGGCGCTCGATGGTGCGCCGCAGTGCCTCACGGCGACGCCAGATGGCGATTGCAGCATGGTTGCCGCCGCGCAAAATTGCGGGCACTTCCAAACCATTCCAAACTTGGGGGCGGGTAAACTCTGGGTAATCCAAAATGCCGCTCGAGAACGAATCCTGCTCATGGGACTCACTGTCGCCCAGCACGCCAGGAACCAGGCGCGTGACCGCCTCAACGATGCACAACGCCGCCGCCTCGCCGCCCATCATGACAAAATCGCCGAGGCTGAGTTCTCGAGTCACCAGGGTTTCAATCCTCGCATCAAAACCCTCGTAACGTCCGCACAGCAAAACAATGTGCTGCTTTTTTGAGAGTTCTTCAGCCAATTTTTGCGTAAATGTCTCCCCTGCTGGGGTCAACAAAATCACTTCATCCGAAGGGCTGAGCGCTTTCAGGGCATTCTCGAGCACATCCACTTTTAAGACCATGCCCGCGCCGCCACCATAAGGCGTGTCATCGACCATGCGGTGCTTGTCGGTGGTGGCATTGCGAATGTCGCGCACATCAAACTCGAGCAAACCATTTTTGACGGCACGCCCCAAAATCGCCTCATTAAGCCAGGGCGTTAAAAGTTGAGGGAACAACGTCAGCAACGAAATTTTCATGAATTGTCAAACTCGAGCGTGGTTTGGAGCATAAAAAAAGTTTAACCCAACTCGGAACCGTTTTGAGGTTTCTCGGCAAAGAACTAGGAGCTGCAAATTGTAAGCTAAAAACTCTGTTCGTTAAAGCTTAAACTGCTCGAGAAGCTCACTCTTTCCAAGAATTGCGATTGGCTCAAGTGCTCATAAATCAAAATGAGTTTCGTCATTCCATTGAACTGGGGTGAACGGCATATTGCCCAGTCACCGCGCAATATGCCGTATCCAACAGTATCAAAGCATTGACCATCAACGTCAGTCCAAGCACGTCGGAAGTGTGCCTCTTTCGCAAATCCACAACGCCGAAAAACACGACGCATGGCAAGATTATCGGATCGGGTCGTACCTTCGATGCGCTCGAGGCTTGCGTGTTGCTCAAACAAATACTTGGTCAACCAACGCACTGCACGTGTACCAAGCCCAACGCCACGAAATTCGTGGCGAATTCGCAAATCAAACAGGGGCGCACCATCACCGATGTCCTCAAGATCAAAAAGGTGAATCAGCCCGACGTGTTCAGTGTTGAGCATCATCCAGAAACTCGAGTCGTTCGTTCCTTGAAAACTGCCATTGTCCACAGCTTCTAACATGCGCTCAAAATTGGGTTTGGGGTTAGCGTGAAAAATCCAAGGTTCACTCGAGAGCCAAGTTGCCAGCAGTTCGCGTTCAGTGGGCAATTCGATTGGAACAAACAAAACTGGTAGAGAATCATCTTGGGGCATTGAATTTACTCTCCGATCTCGAGCATTGTTCTGTCTCAGCCTTCAAAAGTGCCATTGGTCGTTCCACACCACCAAGCGTGTGAGTTTTGTTTTGGAACCACGACCAGGCTTAACGCCAAACCCATTTCAAACCTCGCCATATTTTCACATCACCGACTTCGCAAACAATCAAAGCACAAACAATTTGAAATTATCAAATTCGGCAGTCAACTGCGTGACCCGAGTGCCAGTTCCAGCCGCCAAGCCGACCCAACCACCCTCGAAATTGCTGTCTTGCGCCTCGAGCGTCAACCAATCGTTGACAAACAAACGCAACTTTGAACCCACGCATTCGGCACGCAAATGATTTGGTTTTTTACCCGCATTCAGTTTGATCTCGGGCGGCAAGACCGCACGTCCAATCGCCACGTACTCGTCACCATTGACGCGGTAAATGGCGCTGGTGCGGGCATCGGAGCTAAACATGAACTCGTAATGCCCACCCTCGAGCTGAAGGCGGCAGAACACACCAGCCTCGTCGGATGCCGCGCCAGAACGCTTGGAAATGTCCACCTCGAGCCTGACATCTTTGGCGGGCAGGACTGGCGCTGGCACGTAAATAAAACTGTCGGGTTTGTCAATGTAAATCTGAAACCAACCGTTTTCGTAACCAAAACGCCCAACGTTGAGGTTTCTCGAGTCCCAAATGCCTTCCTGATCGAACGAATCTTCAAAAACCAGTACTTGAGCCAAAGCCGCCCAACTCGAGCAGCTCAGACAAAATAAACTTAAAATGTGCCTCCAATTGAAGCGCATGACCCGAGTCTACCCGAGGAGCGCCCGATTATGATTCATGAAATGTTGAGCTTTGACACGATTGAGATGTTTAGCTGTGCGTCGCCACCGGCAAACAGAAAAATGCAATTGCCAAATAATGTAGACTCCCAGCAACATCGCACCCTCGAGACAGTGCGTTTCAACGTCCCTGGCGACACTGGCGACAATACTGACCGCGCCGACCAGCGCCATCACCTCGAGTGGACTGTAAATCACAAATTCGAGCAACGCGGTGATCGGGATTAAAATGAGCAAGTAAATCAGGATGAGCCTGACGTATCTCGAGCATCTGGTTTGCAGTTAAATTTTGAACACAACGCTGGCGACAGCCCAAACGCCAAACGCCGCAATCACAATGCCCGAAACCTGGTTGACACATCTCAAATTTGTTGGATTAATACGAGTCTTAAGCAAACTGGCAATAAAACTGAGAAAAAACCACCACATTACCGAACCCAGAAAGACCCCAAACACCATTGCGCTCGCACTCGTCAGGTTTCCCGCCGCACCGACGCTCGAGATAATCGCCGTAAAATACAAAATGCTAATTGGGTTGGTCAGGACCAACAAAAACGTCGAAGCGTAAATCACACCCAAGCTGGTGGCTCGAGATTCGGCGGATTGCTCGGCGGGTTTTGAGACAAAAGTTTGCCAACCGAGGTAAATCAAGAACAACCCACCAATAACGCCCAAATAGACTTTTGCGCCAATCAAAACGCTCGAGATGGCGGTAATTCCAAATGCCGCGATGCTGCCAAACACGGCATCGGCAGTTGCCGCACCCAAACCTGACATAAAACCTGCGATACGCCCAAACGCCAGCGTGCGCCGAATGGTCAACAAGCCAATTGGACCGACGGGCGCGGCGATTGAAATGCCAATCAAAAAACCTTTCAGGAAAAATGCGAAATCCATCAAGCGCCCCGCAGCGGCAAACTCGGAGACTCCTTGAAACTTGAGAGCGCGATACTGGTACGGGTTTTGATGCCGCTCGAGATCGATTTCAGTTCTTGGCTGACAATTCGCTCTAAAGCTTTTGTACCCGCGCAGCGAACCTTTAGCCAGTAATCATCATCGCCAGACATGTGATGACACTCGAGCACCTCGGGCATATTTTTCACGCGCTCAAGGAAGGTTTTGCGCGATTTTGAATCTGGAATTTGCACCGCAACAAACGCCAGCAACTCGCAACCCAACAATTCAGGCGCGAGCAAGACCGTATACCCTCGAATGACACCTCGTTCCTCGAGCTTGTGCACGCGTTCGGTGATGGCAGGCGCTGACAAATAAAGTTTTCCGGAAAGTTCTGTCCAGGTGACTCGGGCGTTGTGGGTAAGATGCTCAAGAATTTGGAAATCAAGGTGATCTAGGTTGATAGGTTTAGATTCCACTGTAAAAGTGTAATTTAGATTCATTTCTAAAGTCAAGTCTGTAAAAGATACGCAATCAATATCTCGAGAGCTTTCAAGTGCAGTCTCGAGATATTGATCAAGACGCGATTCCACCCGCAAGGTGCGTTTTGGAATCAAGACGCATGTCAACAGAAAAGCGAAACCACTGCGATTTCTACTTAAATGTTGCCACTCGAGATGTCAGCGTGTGAATCAAATCAGCTTTCAAACTCGCACCAATTCCAATTCCCTCGAGCGGGTGCGTGATGCCGTTCACCATAACAATCTCGGGTTCGATGATGTCCTCATGCCAGTATCGGGCGCTTGGGGCGGTATCTGAGGCAAGAGTAAATCCGGCTTGGGTTTGCATGGCAACATTGTGCGCCCGTCCGACACCACTCTCGAGCATTCCACCCGCCCAAAGGTCAACACTGTTCTCCAAGCAGTATTTGGCAATGCGTTGCGACTCGAGATGCCCGCCAACCCGCCCCAGTTTGAGGTTAATCACGCTACCCGACCCAAGTTGTTTGGCTTTGCGAACGTCACCCACGCTGTGAATTGGTTCGTCTAAACATATTGGGGTTTTGATTTGCTTTTGCAAGGTCGCGTGGTCTACCAGATCATCGTACTCGAGGGGTTGTTCCATGTACTGCATTCCAATGCCGTCCAAGGCTTTTAGCACCTCGAGATCATTTAAGGTGTAGGCGCTGTTGGCGTCGCTGGTGAGTTTGGTTTCTGGTTTTAACGCGGCTCGAGCAGCTTTGACAAACTCCACATCGCGTCCAGGACCAATTTTCAGTTTGATGCGCTTATAACCCAGTGCCTCTTGCTCGAGCACGAATTCTGCCAGCGCTTCAGGTGTTTTTTTGATACCCACACTGATACCAACGGGCAGATCTGTTTTAATGCCGCCCAAATACTTCCAAAGCGGTAGGTTTGCGGCTTTGGCAGCCAAATCCCAAACCGCCATCTCGAGTCCGCCTTTGGTGAAGTGATTGCCGCGAATCGGGTGCAAGATTGGCTCGAGGTCGCTCGGATGCGTCAATGATTTGCCCAACACCCTCGGCACGATGACATCCTCGAGAATGCTCCAGGCGGTGTCGGTGGTTTCGTGGTTGTAACCAGGAGTTTCGCCGCAGGCAACCTCGCCAATACCAAATAGACCCTCAGAATAGACGCTGACCAGAATCATGCGGCGCTCGGTGGTGACACCAAACGAAGTCTCGAAAGGAGATTTTAGTTCCATACGAATTTCACGCAGTTCAATTCGGTCAATTTTCATGACATCAGCATAACGCAATGTCTTGCAAATAACGCGAATTGGGTGTTTTTGAACACTCAAACATAAAGCTCAAGATGATAGATTTTAACCAGGAGAAAAGCATGATTAAAATGTACACAACCAGTTGGTGCGGTGATTGCCGCGTGACCAAACGCGTGCTCGAGCAACGCGGACTCGAATTTACGGAAATCAACATCGAAGAAAACCCTGAAGCCGCCGAGTACGTCATGAGCGTGAATGGTGGGCGGCGCAGCGTTCCGACCCTCGAGTTTAACGGCGATGCTGAAAGCATGAGCAATTTCAACCGCGTCAAACTGGATACTTGGTTAACCAAAAACGGTTTGATCTCTGCTTAACGTTTTTTGGTTTTGAAAGCTCGAGCGTGATGCTCGAGCTTTTTTATTTGGTCATGCGAACTTCGAGTTGCAAGCCCAGCCCTTTGCTGAGTTTGCGCAAGCTCTCGATGCTGTGACCATGATAGTGAATGTTTGCCAGGCGTGCGATGGTCGGCTGGGTTAAACCGGTGCGTTCGGCGGCTTCGACTTGAGAAACTTGAGCAATCTTGAGCGCACGTTGAACCTCTAAACTCACCGGGTCGGGCGTGATTGCTGTTGCTTCGGTACTGGCAATGATGATGTGCTGTAAACCATTTTCTAAGCTGCTGGGAATTCTTAAAGAGTCTCCATCCAACTCGAGCATGTCATTCCAACGAATACAGCGTCCTCGAGAACCAATTTCAAGCTTGTTAAATTCTTCTGGTTTCTCGAGAATTGCAAACACGGTGTTTGGTTGAACCAGTGGTGTTAAATCAATCAAGAATGTTGCCCCGTCGTCGTACTCGAGGTAAACCTGATGTTTTGGTTTGGGTATTGCAACTAAAATTTTGTGCATGGTTTTTCCCTCTATTCCAGTGGCGGAAGTTTGCGAAGAGGTTGTCCTGTTCGGCATAAATCCCAGAGTTCTTGCAAGGCTGTCTGGTGCTGATTTGCCCACTCGAGGGTGAATCGGAGGGCGCGTTTGGGGATTTCGCCTGCGTAAATGTTGAGCGTGTTGATTTCGATGAGCACTTCGTCGTCTCCGTATTCGGCATGAAAGTGTGGTGGCAGGTGGTCGTTGTAATACATGGTGATGCGCACTCCGTAAAACGTGGTGATTTCAGGCACAAGCAAACTATACCAAATTTGCGATAACCAAATCGTGTCAAAACTGTTAATCTCGAACCATGCGAGCACAAATGTTAGACGGTGCAAAACTCTTTAACGACGGCGAATATTGGGAGAGCCATGAAGTCTGGGAAATCCCGTGGAACGCCGCGAGAGCCAACGGGGACACGATTGAAGCCTTTTACGTGCAAGGTTTGATCTTGCTGGCGGCAGCCATTCACAAACGCAGGCATTACCAGAACCTTCGAGGCGGACAACTCAATTACGCCAAAGCCCTCAAAAAACTCGAGGTCGTGCCAGACGATTACGCGCTCGAGCGAGACGGATTTGACCTTGAGGCGTTTAAACTCGAGGTTCTGGCTGCGCTCGAGGATGCCCAATTGTTCCCGCAGTTGCCAGTTTAATGCCGTTGACGCGGTAGAATACCCAAATGGCTTCAAGGTATCGCACACGTTCTGGGATTGTGGTTCGGCGCAATGTCACGCCTGCCGGTGACGTGATTCTCGATTTGCTGACCCCAGAAGGCAAATTGCGTGGCATCGCCAGAGGTGGCGTCAAAGGCTCGAGATCACCGCGTTTGAATTTGTTTCAGCATTTGACCGTGCAAACCTACGAAAAACCTGGCAATGACCTTGCCACACTCTCCGAAATCATGCTCGAAGGTGCACTGCCTGGACTCTCGAGTCCCGACGTTTACCCGTTCGCGCATTTTTTGTGCGAACTTGCCGACAAGCTCTATCAAGAAGAGGATTTTGTCGGTCAGGCAGGGTTTGAACTCTTCACTGGTGGTCTGCGCGGTTTGGTGCGCCACGCCGACCCAGACCGTATCACGCTCTTGATTGCCTGGAAACTATTAGCGCTGCACGGCATGTTCCCCAGGGTTTCAAGTTGCATCGAAACGGGTGATTTTGAGAATTTAACGCATTTTGACGCTGGTCAAGGCGGTGTCACCAGTGCTAGCGTTGGGCGGGGTTTAAACATTGGCGAGGACGCGATTGAGGAACTCGGCAACATTGCGCGGGGAACCGTGCGCGAAGTTCTCGAGGAACAACTTTCAGACAGCGCTCGAGCGGGCTTGTGGTTGGCGCTCGAGGCTTACTTGGGGGTGCATGTCAGTATCTTGCAGGCTTGGGGTGCGGTTAAATTAATGCGCTCGAGTCAGTTACAGGTCGCTTAGTTCGAGATTTAATAGACGTGGTGGGTACGACTTACGTTATCCAAAATACGCCAGCTTTCGCTTGTTTTGTTGGGAATGTCCGCCACTGTTAATTTATATTTTCCAAAAGTCATTTCAAAATTTCCAGAGGCATACTTTTCTAGAGAACAAATTGGTTTTCTTTTTGAGAGATACCTCGAGATCTTTTCAATGGCAGTAAGATTGATCTGGTAGTCCTCATCAAGTGAATCTCGAGATAAAACAAGAACATCATCCTCAAACAAAAACCACTTTGATTGCACGTGAAGTCCAAACCTTCCAAGAATTCGTTCAGTTTTTGATACTCTCAAGAATACTTTTGTTTTCTCGCCAAGCTGAATCGTGAGCATATTGGCAGCAAGGTTGATGCTCCATACATTTAAACCTTGAAGCAATTTAAGATGTTTTACTGGTGACTTCCTCATCTATAAATTCGCGCTGGCGTAATCCATCGCGTCATTCACAACCTCAACGCGGTTCCGTGCAAAGACCATCGTCTCGAGCAAGCGTTGGCGCAACTCATCCATGCCTTCGCGCTGTGCAGCGCTGATCGCCACGGCATTCCAACGCTCGAGCGCAGTATCCAAATCGAACGGGTCGGCGCTGTCGGCTTTGTTCAGTGCCAAAACCCTTGGCAGTCCCGCAAGCTCGAGTTCTTCAAGAATCTCTTCGACGGCACTGTAACGGTCTTCCGCACCGTCGTTGGCAACATCAAGTACATGCAGCAGAACGTCCACGTCGCGCAATTCCTCGAGGGTGCTGCGGAAAGCCCGCATTAAATCTTTGGGCAGGTTACGAATAAAACCTACGGTGTCGGTAAAAACCACTTCGCCAAAGCCTGGCAAGTAACCGCGTCTCGAGGTTGGGGAGAGTGTGGCGAAAAGTTTGTTCTCTGCCAGCACGCTCGAGTGGGTCAGAACATTTAAGAGCGTACTTTTACCCGCGTTGGTGTACCCGACAATGCCAATCACTGGAACGTTGTTGCGCCCCCGCGACTTACGGCGTTCAGTTTGGCGTTTGCCAATTTCTTTTAACCCTCGCTCGAGGAAGGCGATGCGGTCATTGATGCGCCGTCGGTCAAGCTCGAGTTTGGTTTCGCCAGGTCCACGTGTGCCGATAGCACCGCCCGAACCTGCCGCGCCACCACCAATCTTGGAAAGTTTTGTGCCTTGCCCAATCAGGCGCGGCAGCATGTACCGCAGTTGCGCCAGTTCGACTTGAAGTTTGGACTCTGGACCGCTGGCGTGTTGAGCGAAAATATCGAGGATCAATTGCGTGCGGTCAATGATTTTTAAGCCCGTAATCTCTTCGATTTCCCTGGCTTGGGCAGGATTAAGTTCTTGATCGAACATGAGAACATCTGCATCAAGATGGTACGCCTTACTGGTGAGTTCCTCGAGCTTACCGTGTCCAATAACCGTTCCTGGCTTCAAATAACGACGGTATTGCAACTCGCGGTGAACGACTTCTGCGCCAGCCGTTCGCGCCAATTCTGCCAGTTCGTCAAGGCTTTCTTCGGCACTGACGCCGCGCCCATGATCCACGCCAACCAGAATCGCCCGTTCAGCCCCAGAGCGTTTGACCGTGCGCGTTTTGGCAAATCGCGCGAATTCTTCCTCGAGCGCCATCGTGTTTGCCGCCAAATCCCAATCCTCGAGTTGCTGCACGGTTTGAGGCGCGAAAACACGCCAATCCTCTTCCTCGAGCGCCGCGTTTGGTGGCGTCAGGTGCGCGAGGTGGCACATTCCAGGTAGTCCATCCGAGCGTACATCCACGGCGGCAATCGCATCAAGTCGGTTCAAAAAAAGCGTTGAAAGCGCTGATCTCGAGATTGCGCCAGGCTTTGGGTGTGCGTACAACAAACTCAAGCCCTTCAAGCGCGATTCCGCTTCACGACCACGCGCTAAATTAGGAAATTCGGTTTTGCTGGCGTCGCCCACCGACACCGTAACCACGCGCCCGCGACGATCCAAGACCAGCACGATCTCGCGGTTGGTTTCGAGGCACAGTTCAGAGATGGTTCGGGCAACCTCGTTGGTAATAATCGCATTTGGTGGCAGTTTACGGCGGTACAAATGCGAGAGGCGTTTGATGATGCTGGGTCGAAGACCGTGCGTGTTTCCATGAACTTTTTCCGTAATGACCTCCTAATGGTTTAAAGCCAAAAACCAGCAACGGCTGTCTGCCGTGCTGGGAAAGATGCGGAGACTCGAGTTTCTATGGGTTGATTTTAGCACCGAAGCGTAAAAACTTTGTAAGCCGATTAACCTATTGGCTCGCCATTTGACAATGTTGTTGCCAATGCCAACTCGAGTCCAGCAAAATCCGATAAACCGAGTGCGGGATAACCCACGCGTTTGGCAGCATCATCGCCGTAAAGAGCGGCGAGTTGTGTGGGCTTGTCGGTATGCTCGAGCAGCGGTTCAAGCACCGCTTGGGTGTACGCAAGGTCTTCTCGAGGCATCCCAACTATTTCATTCGCAAAAGCTTGAGCATAACCTTCTTGTGCCAGCATTTCACGCAATGTTTTGGCTGCGTCATGTTGTACCTGCCAGACAAAACGCCCAACTGCCATTTTTGTGTTTCTGCGCAAAATCTCGAGCGTTTGAGGATACTTTGTCCACAACGGCACACAAACCCAATTTGGGTTCAGTTTATCAGGAAAACGCAATCCCCAATCGGTCAGAATCGAATCCGTCCAGCCACCTTTCAAATCATCAATCAGCGTCAAACCAACATGCACAAGCGGTTCAAACTCGAGGCTCCAGAACGTCTGGTTTGCTTCCTCGAGAATCCTGGTCAATTCTTCTTCCGCCCCAAGCGCTAACCACAGCTCGAGTTGCTGATTGGCGTGATCTTTCGCCATTGGATTCGCCATCACGAGCGGCGGACAAGCCACATCTGCCGCTCGAGTTGCGCCAGCAATCGCGGCATTGATGTAGGCATCAAACCGATCTTTCCCAGGAGGAACACGGTACACCTCGAGCAAGATTTTCAGCAGCGGTTCGGCAACAAACTTCATGACGTTATTTTGCAATTTTTGAGTCTCGAGTGTCAGCGCGAAATGGCTTACTCGAGATTCATTGCACGCAGATCGAAGAAACTGTTACACTCGCCAAATGGCAACTTTACAAACTTTTACCGCCACCGACGTTGACGCCTTCAAAGCCGTAGCCCGAACTTGGGCAGCCACCGTGACTGTGTGCGTGGCAAAACGCAAACCCGAATTTATCTCACCCGAAGCTCCAGAATTTGACGGTTTTACCGCCACCAGCTTCCAAACCGTTTCGATTAATCCACCAATCATTCTGGTGTCCGTCACCAACGCCTCGAGCGCCAGCGCCATGTTGCGCGAATGCTCGAGTTTCACCATGAATTTACTGAACACCGAACACGCCGAACTTGCGGGTATGTTCGCCCGACCACTCGCGGAACGTCAAGCCGCCTGGGACAAAATTGCTTTCTCGAACGACGCGGCTCTCGTGCCGTTGTTCGATGGCATTGCAGGCGCGTTCAGTGCCATACCTCGAGCTTTTGTGGAAGCTGGCGATCACACGCTTGTTTTGGGTGATGTGACTGAAATTCATAAAGGTGAGGGGAATGAAACGCTGGTTTATCATGACAGGGCGTATGGCAAGGTGTTGAAGCCTTAAAGGAGGTAGGTGTTCAGGGCAACCGCAAAGTCCAAAATATCGCGCATTTTTACAAGGACACTCGTATTCTCAAAGGCGCAGCAAGCAGCGCCCCTACGAAAAACAATGTGGTGTAGGGGTGGCGACCATGCCCGTAGGTGCGTTTTGTGGTCAAGACAACCTTGTGTTCACCCTCGCAACGGGAAGTTACCAAAACGTTGTTTTGTACATTGGTTTATGACTTTGCGGTTGCCCTGGGTAGGTGTTTCCTGTTTTGCCAATGAAATCTTGAATCGAGTTAGTATCAGGGAATTCTTCGGAATACTTCTGAGTTCCAGCCGTGCTCAAGGCTTGATTGACCACACGATCAAAACCACCTGCAAGGTCGTTGCTCGAGACGAAAATACCGTAACCATCCGCGCCAGAGATTTACCCCACGCTGTTAAACGCCTGCCAAGACCATTCGAGCGCCAACGAACGCATCAGGCTTTCCCGAGCTTGCACGTTGGGCGCAACCCTTGAAACCATCGCCTGATCTAAAGGTGCGGCGATGCTCGAGAATCTGGTGTGATCGGGCAGCAACCCCCCATCTTTGGCACGCTTGAGCGCGAAAATCGCGGGTTTGATCGGCAAGGTGTACGCCAGCAAGTAATTGAGCACAGGCAAGTTCTGATTCTGGGTTTTCACCCGCACAGGCGTACTGCCGCCCTCGTTGCCCGCCGCGTCTTTGGCAAACGCCACAAGCTCGAGCGCCGTGTTGTTCGGCACGGCACTGGTATTCCAAGAGATCACAAACGGTTTAGACACCGCCGAACCCACCAGCACTCCTTTGACTTTAGACCCCCGAGACCGAGCGTAGACATCCACCCTCGAGACACCAGTGTTATCCAGCGCATCAATTTGCACTGGCACTGTTCCTGCCAGCACCGCATCTTGCGCGGGTGTGGTGATGGCGGTGGATGGTGGGATGGCATCAGGGTCTTTGGGACATGATGTGAGCAGAACGGTGAGAAGTACAACTGTTAAATAACGAAACATAGGATTCCGATCTGTACTTATTTTTAAGCAATCTTGAGCAATCACTATGGATGATGGCTCTGTAGGGGACACATTTCGATTGATTTCTTGAGGGACGCGAAAAATCGTGCTAAAAAATCCCAAAAATACCCTCAAAAACCTATACTTCAACAGACTCGAGAATGTCTAAAAACTTCATCAGGAAACAGGTCAATAGCCGTTTGAGAGAATTTCAGTAAACCTGGACAGGTGGACAAAGCGTGAGTATTTTCAATGAATTATGGAATGATCTAAGCTGTCAAGCACGAGTCAGGTGAGTTGTGTCCCCTACAGAGGGATGATGGATGAGATACTCGAGGTTTTAGTTATTCGTAATATTTTACCCAATCAAGAACTCTAAAATACCCATAAACACTTGATATTTCATACTTATTTTTCCTTTAGTAGTGATTTCTTTGAGTATTTAAGTCGTTTTAACTCTATATCGGTAAGACTTTCAAGAATTGATTCATACAAACGTACTACTTCAATAAAATTCTTTTCCTTCCAAGCGGTATCAGCTTTTTCCTTTATTGGTAGAATTACATAACCATAAGTAGTAATTTTATCAGACTCAGCTCGAAATTTGATAGCACTAGATATTATTGATTTTACTTGCTCTTCATTGCTTGAAAGAATTGGGATCAATTCACTGGAGAAGACATTTGATATATATGATAAGTCAGCCTCACTTCTAGGGTATAAAAAGAGCGCTCTTTTGCCCTGACTACCAAGAATATCATTAAGACTAACTGATTCATTTGATTCAGGTAATTTAAATAAGCACCTTATCTCGCCGGAAGATTTTCCTTGTTGCACAATCACATCCAAAGAAGCAGAGTGATATTTTAAACCATCAGAATTTGGTTCTATAAAAAATTTGTCTGGATCAACTAGACCCAAGTTTTCCATAATTCTTTTCCAGTGAGTTAAAGTAAGCCGCATATTAGCTACTTTGGAGGAGACCACAGTCTTGTATATGGATTATATGTCCAGCCCCGATTAAGCAAAACATCTCTCTCCATTCTAAGAAAACCACTATTATCTTGAAGCGCACCAGTGACAGGGTTTACTGACGCATCCCGAATTGGATTCCCTGTAGACATTTGCTGACGCAAGACACTAGAATTCTGTTGCCAATTAGCTTGCGGAGAACCTTGGTCAGGTAATAGATTGAGAATCGTATATTCATTCTTGCGACCATCACGTGGGGCAGGTAAATCACCAATTTTACCGATTACAAGGCGATCACAGGGGCTACCATTATGAACTAACCATTTCCCGTCGCCCACAAAGTACGTGTGTGCCTCATCAACCGTTAAATTGTACATCTCTTCTGGTTTCTCGAGTGTCAAAACCTTGCGTACCAAACCAGTCCCATTCGAGCTTTTAACGGTATCGCCAACTTTCAAATGCCCTGCGCCAACCCAGAATCTCGAGAGGTCTTCATGACCAATTGGTTTTGGACGATTTGAATCGATCAATTATTAACGCGCTAAACGCAAATGTTGACGGTCACTTGGTATTGCAACGAGTAGTTAACTCGAGCGTCCAAGCGCCCCCTCGAGCCATTTTTTCGCCTTCCCATAAAACCCACCCTCGAGATCGTGCATCGCCACCAATGCGGCACTGCGTCCACTGGCGGCAAACACCCCACCACCTGGGTGGGTGCTCGCGCCACACAGGTACAAACCTGGAATGGGTGTGCGATAGCCCGAAAGTTCGGGCAGTGGGCGCAACATGAACATCTGGTCAAAGCTCATCTCGAGGTGCATGACGTTGCCTTTGCGCAAGCCAATTCGTTGCTCGAGGTCAAGTGGGCTTTGGGTAAACCTCTGCTCGATTTTGCCGCGCATGTTTGGGGCGTACCTGAACATGACTTCCTCGAGTTTCGCGCCCTCCTCGAGTTCGGCGTCTTTGTCCCAAATTCTGCCGTCGCTGCGTTCATAAGGGTAATATTGCCCCCACAAGTAAACCAAATGCTTGCCTGCTGGTGCGATGCTAGGGTCAAGCCCCGAAAACGTCATGCCCAGAGCGCCAGGGTTGCGGCTTGGAATGCCGTTGTCGTAATCCCTGAAGGCTTGCTCGAGGTACTCGAGACTTGGGCATAACAACTGCATGCCGTTGGTGGCATGTGGGTCAGCGCCAGGGTATTCGGGCAGGGCTGTGGTTGCCAGACGGTGAATAAGTCCGAAACCGTTCCCAACCCGCAAATGCTGGACTTTCCACTCGAGTTTGCTGGGCAGGTAATCCTTGCCCACCAGGTCAAGCAGCGTGGTTTGCACGTGCGCCCCAGAAATCACCACGCGACCTTTGAACACCCGCCCATCCTCGAGAATCACTTTTCTTGCCGCGCCATTCTCGAGTTCGATTCTGGCAACGGAGGCGTTTAAGAAAACATCGCCGCCGTTGGCTTCAATTGATTTTTGCATGGCAACCGTCAACGCGCCCGAACCACCGACGGCACGTTTTGCGCCGTATTTGTGAAGCACGGCGTGCCACATCAAAAATCCGCCCGAACCAATCTCGGCTGGAGCGGGTCCTGATTGCGCTGCCAACCATGCCAGTGCACTGCGCACCGCAGGATGCTCAAAATTGGCTTTGATGTAATGCCCGTAACTTTGAATCACACCGCGCAACATGTCAATGTCGGGTTTAACGCTCGAGACAAAACTTTTCGCAAGGTTGGCGGGATTGGGCGGCAGTTGAAAAGCTTTAAAAAGTTTGTCCGCAAAACCATCCCAACTTTTGACAAACGCACGGTACGCAATGGCGTCTTTGGGGCTGACTGCGGCAATGCTCTCACAGGTTTTCTCGAGATCGCGGTACAGTCCAAAACCGCCGCCACCCTCGAGCGGTTGATAGGCAATCGGGTCCATGTCCACGTATTGCAAACCGTGTTTCTCAAGCTCTAAATCCTTCACCACTGGCGTGAGATGAATCATGATGTGAACGCCGCTGCCGACATCCACTTTGTAGCCAGGGAAAATATCATCTTGGGTACAGACCGCACCGCCGATCACGTCACGGCGTTCAAAAACCGCCACTTTAAAACCCGCTTTGGCAAGATAACCCGCACTGGTCAGCGCGTTGTGCCCACCACCAACAATTAAGGCGTCATATTCCACGCCTTGCAGCATACCCGAGGGAACGCGTGAAGTTTGAATCTCGAGCCATTATGCTGTGCGTATGATCGAAACTCGAGCGGCGCAAATGGCGGATTTGGTGAATGGTGACGAGGTTGTGCGGCTCGCGCAGGCTTTGGTGCGAATCGACTCCGTTGCTGTTCCAGGGCGACCTTATGAAGCCGATGTGGTCAAGTTTTTGGTGCCGTATCTCGAGCAAGCTGGTTTTCAAACCAAGGTTGTTGAAGTCGCGCCCAAACGCCAGAATCTAATGGTCGAATGGGATTCAGGAATTCCTGGCAAACTCTTACTACTCGAGGGTCATACCGATGTGGTGTTTGAAGGTGATCGGGCGGCTTGGACGCGTGACCCATTCTCTGGTGATCTGGCGGATGGTTGTCTGTGGGGGCGTGGTTCGGCTGACATGAAAGGCGGTTTGGCGGCGGCTATCGTGGCGCTGAGCACGATAAAGAATTACGCTCGAGATTTGACTGGTTCGGTACGTTTGCTGATTCCTTGCGACGAAGAGGGCATGATGACGGGCATCAAACGCATGGTGTCAGACGGTTGGGCGTTCAAAGCAGACGGCACGCCAGCCGACGGTGCGATCATTTGCGAACCCGAAGAGAACGAACTGTGTCTCTGGCAACGCGGCGGCATTCGGGTGGCGATACGCTTTCACGGCAAGCAAGCCCACGGCGCAATGCCTTACGCGGGCAACAATCCTATTCCCTGGCTCGCCCGCACCGTCCTCGAGCTTCGGGAACTCGAGAAAGCCTTAAAACTCGAGACTGGATTTCATGACAAGCTGGGTTTTCCAAGCATCACGCCCACCGTGCTTGAGGCTGGAAGTTTGCCGCAACTGAACGTCATGCCAGGCGAGGCACTGCTGGCGCTCGACATTCGCACCGTGCCTGGTGTGGATCACCAGCAATTGCACGCCAGAATTAAGGGCATCCTTCAAAAACTCGAGACTGAAGAAACAGATTTTAAAGCCAGCCTCGAGATCATTGATGACCGCCCCTGGACTGCCACCGACCCAAACTCGAGCATCGTCAAAGCGCTGGAAGCCGCACATCCGTTTAGCCTAGCTCGAGCGCCGAAATATGGTGGCGTGCCTGGAACAACCGACGGTACATTTTTGCACAAAGCTGGTGTGCCCATTGTGACCGTTGGACCTGGTGACCGTGAAATTCCGCATCAGGTCAACGAATTTGTCAGGCTCGAGGAATTGGTGCAAAGTGCCAGGTTATACGCGGCAACGATTGCGATTTTTCTCTCGAGCGAAGATTGATTGAGAAAATGTATTTACGACTTCTTTCACAGAGAAAAAACAAGAATCTCGAGCGAACCGTGTAAAAAACTTAAACTCCCTTCTCCCGCTTGCGGGAGAAGGGTCGGGGATGAGCGACCATGCCCGTTAGGTGCAAGTTTATGGTCAAGAGAGGGTAGACAGGCAATTGCTGAATTTTGTGTATGACAGGGAAAAGCGGTTTTAAATGACCTTATTTGAACAATTGGTACTTGCCGCCGCCAATCGTGAAAGCCTCGAGCTTCGAGAATTGACGCTCGAGTTTCTGGCTCAAAACTCAACGCTCGAGGACATCGCAGAACCAAATTTCTCCGACCCATTACAGCTTGCTATTGCGGTAGGGTTGCTCGATTTGTTTGCCACCCGTCGGGGTCAAACTGCACCAGATTGGGTTCAGAATTTCTCGAGTCCAATGCCGTTTTTCTTAGTGGAGGCAGCCTTACGAATGCCGCGCCTTCGGGAACTCTGCGAAACCCAAGCGCCGCCTGAGTTGCTCAAACGTGGTTTGTTCGCACCGCCAAATTTTCTCGAGTTTGCCTAAGAAGTTAAATCAAAATCTGGAGTCGTGTGTTTTTTGTATGACAAAACCGATGTGCTTTAAAGAACACACCTCGAGTTTTTTGACACGTATTCTCTCGTCATGATTCATACCGAAACCCGCATTGGTCATCTTCACCTCAAAGTCGCCGATCTCGAGCGAGCGCTTGGGTTTTACCGTGACATTCTGGGTTTTGAAGTTACCCAACGTTACGGCTCGCAGGCGGTATTTGTCTCGGCGGGTGGTTATCATCACCATATTGGGTTGAACACTTGGGAATCTCGAGGTGGTACCCCGCCGCCACCTGGGCATACGGGTTTGTACCACACGGCAATTTTGTTCCCAAATCGGCTCGAGTTGGCACGGGCGCTCTCGCGTTTGGTGAAAGCCAATTATCCGCTTTCTGGCGCGAGCGATCACGGGGTTTCGGAGGCGATTTACCTTGACGATCCTGACGGCAACGGCGTCGAGTTGTACCGTGACCGCCCTCGAGAGGAATGGCTTTTTGATTCGGATGGAAATTTGCAAATGACGACTGGAGCACTTGATCTGAGGGCATTGCTGCGCGAACTCGAGCAGGAGGTTGTATGAGCATTACTGGTTTGCATCACATTACGATTGTTACCGCCGACGCGAAACGTAATCTCGAGTTTTACACTGGCGTTCTGGGTTTAAAACTGGTCAAAAAAACCGTCAATTTCGATGACCCTGGCAGTTACCATTTGTATTACGGCGATGAAACTGGGCGTCCTGGCACATTGATTACGTTTTTTGAGTGGAAACAAGCGCCTCAAGGTCGGCGCGGAATTGGGGGTACGCACCATTATGCGCTGGCGGTGGCAGATTATGCTGGGTTGTTGAAATGGAAACGCCGTCTGACTGATCTTGGTATTCAGGTGAGTGGTCCTTTAAACCGCTTGTACTTTCAAAGCTTATATTTTACCGACCCTGACGGCACGATTATTGAGATTGCCACAAAAGGTCCTGGCTGGACGGTAGACGAAGCCCCAGACGAACTCGGGCAGGCTGAACGTATCCCGCCTGAGAGCATGGAAATCGCCAATCGTGACCGTGCCACCATTGACGCCACCACCCACAGCGATCCAGTTCCAGAAATCACATCCGACATGAAACTCGAGTTTGGCTTGCATCACATCAGCGCCGTCTCGAGTGATATTGTGCGTACCGATGAATTGTTGCAGGGCGTGCTGGGTCTAAATTTGGTGAAACGCACCGCGAATTTTGATGACCCGAGCAGCAAACACTGGTATTGGGGCGTGGGTGATGGGAAACCTGGCACGGTCATCACGTACTTCGAGAATGACCCGCGCAAAGTGCAACACTCGAGCATGGGAACGGGTTTGACGCATCACTACGCGTTTGCCACCGAAAACCAAAATACTCAACTCGAGTTGCGCGATAAATTATTGATGGCGGGCGTGAATGTTTCGCCGGTGATGGACCGAATTTATTTTAAGAGCATTTACTTTGCTGATCCCAACGGTCATATTCTCGAGATTGCCACCAACGACCCTGGTTTTTTGATCGATGAACCCAAAGACACCCTCGGCTCAAATTTGAAACTTCCCATTTGGCTCGAGTCTAAGCGGGCAGATATTGAACGCGGTTTGGTCGCGCTATGACGCAAATTCACCAGAATCAAGGTTTGTTGCAATCGGGAACGCCGCTCGAGACTGCCAGCGCCGTCATGATTTTGATTCATGGTCGTGGGGATAACGCTCGGGGGATCATGGGTTTAAGTCGGGAATTCGATCAACAGAATTTCGCATTCCTTGCGCCGCAAGCCGCCAACAACACCTGGTATCCTTTTCGTTTTATTGAACCCACCAGCCGCAACGAACCGTATCTATCGAGCGCGATTCAAACTGTCAACAGTATTCTCGAGTTGACCCAAAAGCATGTGCCGCTTCATCGCACGTTCTTGGTCGGATTTTCGCAAGGCGCATGTTTGGCGCTCGAGTCTGCCGCCCGTCACGGTGCAAAATTTGGTGGTGTGATCGCGTTTTCGGGTGGTTTAATCGGTGATACGCTCGAGGTTGAAAAGTATAAAAACCTTGAGCAAACCCCGATTTTTCTGGGCTGCTCGGATGTGGACA
>JANMUC010000589.1:0-13385 GCA_031391225.1 Deinococcales bacterium | reverse complement strand
TGACGATGCTTACTGGGAATTTACCGCCACGCCCAGCACCACCATCCCGCGCCTTGGACGAGCCACATACACGGTAGCCTACCCATGGGTGTCAGAGGAAACCCATGCAATTCAATTGATGACCAGTCTAGGTACAGCTTTTGAAGGTGAAATTCCTGTTGCTGTTCAAAGTCCTAAATTTGATTTTAATATATTTTTACGTTTTGCCCTGATCGGTTTTTACGTTGGCATTATTCCGATTGCGCTTGGAATGCTCTGGTATCCGTGGATGCGGAACCTCAGCCGCAACGCCATGAATTTTATTTTGTGCTTGACCATTGGTTTGCTGGCTTATTTGGCACTTGGTACATACTTGGATGCGCTCGAGTTTGCGGCTGAACTTCCTGCCTTCTGGCAAGGAACACCGCTAGTACTGTTGATTGCCGCCGCATCCCTTGGGGTACTGCTCGCAATGACCAACAAACCAAAAAAAGCCTTAACCTCGAGCAACACGGCTTCAAACCCTGCAACCCTGAGCAACGACGAACCCGACAATTTAGGCTTATCTTACCGTATTGCCCTTGGTATTGGATTGCACAACCTTGGTGAAGGATTGGCAATAGGTGCGGCATTTGCGCTTGGTGAAGCGGCGCTTGGTACATTCTTGGTGCTGGGTTTTACACTGCACAACATTACCGAAGGCGTGGGGATTGCCGCGCCTGTGGTTCGCAAAAACCCAGGTTGGAGAAACTGGATTCAACTTGCTTTGCTTGCTGGTTTTCCTGCGGTCATCGGCGTGTGGGTTGGAGGATTTGCTTTTAATCCGGTACTTGCCACCGTTTTTCTTGCCATTGGTATTGGTGCAATTTTGCAAGTCATTTGGGAAGTTGGGCGGCTGGTCGCTCGAGACACCACAAAACTTGGCTTGCCGGTCATCAATTGGACGAATCTGGCTGGTGTAACCACAGGTGTCGCCATCATGTACTTCACTGCATTCTTGGTGAAGTAACCATAAAATCCCGTTGTTCGATTTGTTGAACGGTATTCTCTTGTGTCATTTGAACATTGTGAAGAATAAAGATAAACAATCATACGGAATAAACGGGAACACTCCGTTAACCCCGTTTACTCCGTGTTGTAGCCACTCCTTTTGGTCGGGAAACAGTCGGAAAAGCATGACTGCTTCCCGCAATTTGGTATCAGAACCTTAAACAACCGATTCTTCTCGCTCAAGTTGCACGCTTTCCTCGCCCAAGACTTCTGCCAAACTCAAACCCCTGGCGCATTCAACGCGTTTTTGAAATTGCCCAACCGCAAAATTCACAAATTCGTCTTGCTCGAGTTTTAATCACGCACCTCAAGCGTTCCCATCATGCCGCGATCTTCGTGTTCGACCACATGACAGTGATAGACCGTCAAGCCTACAAAATCGCGCAGTGGCACGGCAATTCGCACCAAGTCATTCTTTTTTAGGTTCACCACGTCTTTCCAGGCGCGGTACGGTTCGGCTTTGCCATTGCGGTCAATAATTTGGAATGGGTAACTGTGCAAATGAAACGGGTGATCCATGTCCGATTTGTTGTACAACTCCCAAATCTCGAGCGTACCAAGTTTGCCTTGAAAATCAATGCGGTTTGGATCAAACGATTTCTTATTCAGGTAAAACTTGGCTTGCATCATCTGTTCACCAAATTCGATGCGGCGCGTCACCACCGCTTTAGACAGGTCAAGCTTTTCAACCGGCATCAAACTCGAGGGCAGCGGCAATGGTTTGGGTTTGCTCGGGGCAATCACGGTCATCAGGGTTGTGGTTTGGGTATCGCTCGAGCCTGACACGCTGCCCATTCCCGACATTCTATCCATTCCTGACATGCCGCCCATCATCATTGTGCCTCGAGCATAGGGCAGGTTTTGCAATTTGAACGTTCCCTCGTTGGTCAAACGCACCAATACCTCGGCACGTTCGCCAGGGGCAAGCAACAATGTTTCGAGCGCCACAGGTTTTTCGATAAAACCGCCATCGGTGGCAATCAAATACAGCGGATGATTCTCGAGTTTTAAGTTGTAATAACGCGCATTGCTGGCGTTGATGATTCTGAGCCGCAAGGTGGCTTTTGCGGCGCGAAGGGTCGGTTTGAGTGCGCCGTTGACCAGCAGCAAATTGCCTTCCTGTCCGTTCATCCAGTCCATCATGTCGTGTTCTTTTGGGCTACCGTTCACCAATGCCAGGTCTTTGAGCACCAGAATCTTTTCTTCGGCATTGCGCAATTCGGGCATGGAATCGAGCGGTCCAGTCACGATCATCGCGCCGACCAAACCCGCCGCCATCTGCGCCGCCACATTGCCGTGGACGTGCGGGTGATACCAGTACGTGCCGCTCGAGCCTTTTGGAAGTTTAAACTCGTAAACGTGCGACCCAGCGTTTTTGACCTCGAGCATCGGCTGATCGACTTTCGGCGAGATGTGCAGACCGTGGAGGTGTAAGTTACTCGGTTCAGGTAGCTTGTTGGTGTACTTCAAACGCACCGTGTCACCCTCGCGCACCCGCAGCACCGAACCTGGCAGGCTCGAGTTGTAGGTCATCAACTGCGCGGTCTTGCCATTGATATTCAAACTTGCCGATGTTGATGTCAGATTCGCCTCGACCAGATTGCCTTGCCTTGCAATCTCGAGCGTTGGGGCTTGGGGGAAGGAATTGCTTTGAGCCAAAACTCGAGACAGTGTCGTGCTGCCAAGTGCAACACCGCCGAGCGCTAAAAGTTCTCTACGATTGATGGTGTTCATTGCAGACCCAATTTTCATGGTGTAACCTCGGTTTACACCATACGGTTGGAGTGTTCAATTTGAATAAAGGCGTTTATGGCGTTCAGAACAACTAATGATGAACTCTGTTAAGTTCGTGTAAAGCTCGAGCCTGCGCTTAGGGCTGAATCACGTAGACAATGCCACCAGAATGCTCGATCCAAGCTCGCTCGAATTCTGCCCGGTCATACACCGTCACGATGTCGGCTTGGGTTTCGGTTTTGCCAGCCGGATCGTTGGTGATCGGATCACCGTTCTTGGTAAAACCTCTTAACAACAAGATATGACCGTTCGAGGTTGGAAGTTTTGCGCCGCGCAGCGTTCCCAATTTCCAATTGATCGAAACCACCAACGGCAGACCACGGCGAATAAAGGCTTCGGCTTGACTGAGACTCGAGAGGCGATCCACATAGGCTTTCAAGCCCTTGCTGCCGACGTAAGCCGTGTTCAAGACCCAATTGCCGCCGCCGCCGTATACCTTGTCCCAGATGGCATTGACCGCTTTTGGAACGCGCTCTGCCAGGGTTCTGTTGAGCTTGATCCCCCAATACTCGAGCAGCATTGTGACCGTGGTTGGCGAGCACCAGACCTCACCGCCATTGGGGTAAATCATTTGCGAACGCACGGGAACGGCAATGTCCACGCCCCAAGCGCGACGGTCTGATGGTTCTTGGTTGACGCGGTACGCCGTCCTCGAGTCAAAACTGCTGACCGCCAGACGCCGCAGTGTGGGCGTTTCACCTGTGACTGAGGTGTTGAACGTGACCCTGATTTGCACGGCGTTGCCTGCTCGAGTCAGTTTCAAAGTGTCAGTTTCAAGGCTTCCAGTGGCATCACGCTCACCAGCAAAAGAGCGCCGCTCGAGGCGGGGATCGGTTGACCATTTCGCAATGCGGTAATACCTTGACCAATTGCTTCCAATTCGCGCCCGCACGGCAATCTCGAGCCAGGTTCCATTCGGGGTAATGGCATTCCACGAGATCACGGCACGGTCAAAAAGGGTACGTGCAATCGGTGGAGACTCGAGAATGCCTGAGCGTTGCCCTGCCAGCAACGAGGCATTCAGAGCGACTCCAGTATACAGTCGTACCCTGAGCAACTTTGCATCTCGCATGGCGGCTGTTGACTCGAGGATGGTCGCAGCTTGGGCTTGTGCGGCGATTGGACTGAAGAGTAACACTGCAAAAACAAGTAATTTCACGATGACCTCGGTTGCATCTTATGTTGGTTCACGCTTTGGGCGTGGGAGCATCAGAGGTACGCACCACGCGGATCAGAAAGCCAAAAACTGAGATTGCATCTGGCACGTTCAGCGCATTCCTTGCTCGAGTTTGTAACCCGCGGTCACCTAGGCGTTAAAGCCGCCCCGCAACTCGCGCAGGTTGGTGTAACCCATTTTGACCAATTGCACCGCCGCGATCTGGCTCATGCGTCCACTGCAGCAGTAAAGATCATTTCCCTGTCCAAGTCTGTCCCGCATCTTGGCTCACGTACACCTGCCCCGTCCCTGAAACCGTCATCAGATGCGCAGCATTTTGGGGATCAATGGCAATCAGGGCAACCGCTTCACCAAGATCACCAAGTTCAGTCCAGGTTTCACCAGTGTCGTCTGAACGAACCACGCCAGTGCTCGAGGATGCATAAATCGTGTTGGTCTTTTGATTGACCGCCAATGCCATGCCAACCAAACTCGAGGAATTGGCTAACGCTGCCCAGCTTGCACCCCCATCGCTCGAGTGAAGCAGACCTTCCATCGTGGCGGCAAACAAGGCTGGTGGTGTTCCAGAACCCACCGCGAGCGCCATTGCACCGCCCGTTGCGGAATTGACCGCTTGCCAAACCTGACCGCCGTCAGTTGAACGGTACAGTCCTTTTCCAGCAATGTTGGCGTACAACCAATCATTGGCTTCACTGACCGCGAGACCATGAATATCCGTACCAGGCAAGTTGCCAAAGCCAGGGTTCGTCCAGGTCTTGCCAGCGTCAAAACTTTTTAGAAAAACATCATGTCCAGCCAGATACATCACGTTTTTTTGTGCCACAGCAAGTCCCATTGCGTCACCCTGACCGCCTGGTGTACTCCAAGTTTTGCCGCCGTCACTCGAGATTTGAATTCCGGCGTGTTGTCCGTACACTACACGACCGTCATTGGTGAACAATAACGCGTGCATATCGCCCTCGAGTTTTGCAAGTGGCATGACATTTTTATTTGAACCCATGTTCATGCCACCCATGCTCGAGGTGGTGCTGTTCGTGGCTGGCATTCCTGAATTTCGTGGGGTTAAAGACCGCCAAGCAAAGATCCCGATTCCAATGCCAAACACCAGAAAGTAAAGGGCTGTGAAGTTCAAACGTAATTTTTTTGCGGGTTTATCTTGCTCTCGGTCTGGTTTCATTGGTGCTCCTCGAGCATTGGCTTATCATTTCAATGGGGTAATTTTGCTGACGGTCTGAAACAGGTTCGAGGCTCGAGTTCAGATGTTTTTGGTTTCCAACCAATTCTTAAATTGCTTGATCTCTTGGCTTTGGTCATTCACCACATTTTTTCCAAACTTGCGTAACTCGGGGCGCAAGGCACGTTTGGCAGCGTCTTTGCCCATGGCCACCGCGTGTTCATGGTGCGGAATCATACCCTCGAGAAAGCTGCGATCTGTTCGCATGGTGTGATCTGCCATCGGGGTCATACCAGCCGTTGAAGTGTCCATCATGGGTTTCATGTCGGCTTTCATTAAAGCCATTTGCTTCGGGTCGGCTTTGGCGTTGTACCAACTTTTCAACCACGTGTTCATCAATTTGATTTCTTTGTCTTGGGCATTAATGATTTTTTGGGCAGCCGCCTTGACATCTTTATTCACGCAGGTTTTAACGCACATTTTTGACATTTCAACCGCACCACGGTGATGTTCGATCATTTGCGACATCCAAGCAATGTCGTAACTTTTGCCACTTAACTTCGCTAAGGCTTTTGCACCCGAGTCGCCCATCGCGCCCATGTTCATGTCCCCCATGTTCATTTGAGCGATGGCGGGAACGGTCAACGCTGCCATGCCGAGTGTGCCAACAAATCCGAGTGTCAAGAGTAATTTTTTCATGTGTTAAACCTCGAGCATCAGGTTATAAAACCCGTGTTCAAGTTTGATAAAGGAAATTTTTGCCGCTCAGAACAGTGTTTTTTTGACTTTGTTAAGCTTGTGTAAAGCTCAGGTTTATCCCATACAATGACCTGTGCCCAAAGTTCTGGTAATTGATGACGAACCCAACGTGCGCGAGATTGTCCAGGCGTACCTCGAGCGTGAAGGCTTTGAAGTCCAAACCGCCAGCACAGGTTTGGTGGGCTTGCAGCGTATTCATGACCTCGAGCCGCAACTGATCGTCTTGGATGTGATGCTGCCCGGCATTGACGGCATCGAAATTCTGAAACGCATTCGTCCGCTCAACCGTACCCCAGTGCTGTTGTTGACCGCTCGAGGTGAAGAATTTGATCGCGTTTTGGGTTTGGAACTTGGTGCGGACGACTACCTGACCAAGCCGTTCAGCCCGCGAGAATTGGTGGCTCGGGTCAAAGCAATTTTGCGCCGGACAGGCTTTGAAAACCCGAGCGAAATTGTTCGTCACGGTGATTTGCAATTTGACCCCAACACCCGCCAGGTGCATATCGCCGGTGTCGAAATTTTGTTGAGTGCGCTCGAGTTTGATTTGCTGCGAGCCTTGCTGGCGCAACCCATGCGGGTGTTTAGCCGCAACGAACTGATTCACGCCGTTTGGGGTGGTGACTTTCCTGGGGTTGACCGCGTGGTAGACGTTCATATTTCAAGCCTGCGGCGCAAACTTGGCGACGATGCCGAACGACCCCGTTACCTCGCCACCGTGCGCGGCGTGGGTTACCGAATGCTCGAGGCTCGAGCGTGAAAAACCTTGGGTTGCGGGCTAAAATTCTGATCGCGTTTTTGTTGGTGATCCTTGCGGCTGGGGTGGTCTTGGTCATCACGCTCGAGTTGTCCGCCCCAACGTTTTACCGTTCTCACGCCGAGGAAATGGCTCGAGCGATGGGCGGGAATTCGGTCAACGATTTGGAAAACCATGAATTGCAAGCCGACCTCGAGCGGGGATTTAATCAAGCCCTGACGCAATCGTTGCTGGTCGCAGCACTCATCACGATTCCGATTGCTGTTCTGGTCAGCGCTGTGATTTCCAGGCGGATTGTTGCCCCAATCTTGAGCGTGTCAAAAGCCTCGGCGCGGATTGCGGCGGGTGGTTATCACGAACGTTTGCCTGCGCTCAGTTCCGATGAACTTGGCGATCTAACCCAAGATTTTAACCGCATGGCACAGGTTTTGGAGCAAACCGAAAGTAGACGAATCGAACTGATTGGCACGGTTGCCCACGAACTCCGCACGCCACTCTCGGGATTGCGCGGTTACAGCGAAGGGATGCTCGACGGCGTTTTTAGCATTGAACACGCCGCGCCGCGCATTGGCAACGAAGTCAAACGCCTCGAGCGACTGCTGGACGATTTAAGCGACCTGAGCCGGGTGGAGAGCAACGCCATCGCCGTGCGTTTTGAAACCGTGCGCCTCGACCTGATCGCCCAAGAAGTTTGCAGCCAGCTCGAGCCTCGTTTTCAGCATAAGAACTTGAAATTGCAACTCGAGGTTGGTTTCGTGACCGTGAAGGCGGACAATGACCGAATGATTCAAGTTTGTCATAACCTGCTTTCCAACGCCTTGCGCCACACGCAAGATGGCAATGTTACCGTGCGGGTTTGGCAAGAAGGTCCACACGGAATCCTCAAAGTCACCGACACTGGCGAAGGCATTGCCGCGCACGACCTGCCGCACATCTTCGAGCGTTTCTACCGCGCCGATAAAAGTCGCTCGAGAAACGATGATGACAGCGTTGGGGCGGGGGTGGGATTGACGGTTGCCAAACATCTGGTGGAGGCGATGGGCGGCAAACTGAGCGTTGAAAGTCAAGTGGGGGTTGGCAGTTCGTTTCAAGTGACGCTCGAGATCAAAACCCAGGATGCTCGAGCCTGAATGACGCGATGCTACATCCAAAAGATAGAGGGCAGCATGATTGTTCGGTATATTTTCGCTGACTGGTGAGGAATGAACCTCTGGTGGCAATTTGATCCTCAGAATCTCACATCGAATTCACGTCCTTTACCTACAGTGAATTTGAGGTCACAATCATGATGCACAATCAATCAGACCACAACGATGCGAGTCATCATTCCCAGATGGACGGGGCAATTCGGATTTGCCTCGAGTGTCACTCGACTTGTGAGCACACCATTCAACACTGCCTCGAAAAGGGTGCAATGCACGCGGCGGCGGCTCATATTGCCGTGATGCGCGATTGCGCACAGCTCTGCATCACCTGCGCGGATTTCATGGCACGAAGCTCGAGTTTACATGCGGCTGTATGTAAGCTTTGCGCCGATGCCTGTCAGGCGTGCCTGGAAAGCTGTAAAACCATGAATGATGATGCCCACATGCAGGCTTGCATTGATGCCTGTCAGGCGTGCATGGATTCGTGCCGCGCGATGTCACAGATGAATTGACCAAAACTTTTTATTCAGACGATTACGGTTTAGCCCCGACAACTCGAGGGGTTAAAAAAATTTGAATCACGATCAGCAATGCCAACCCAACAAGACCACCAATCAAAAAATCTTGGCTGGCAAAACTCGAGCCGAGCCAACCCGCCAGTGGGTACGCCAGCGCCCACCACAAGTGACTCCAGGCAAAATGAGCACCGTACACACGCCCTTGAACCTCGAGTGGGGTTCGGTCAGCAATTAGGGCTTGGGTCGGTAGGTTCACCCAGTTTTGTCCTGCGCCAGCCAGCAACCACAGTGCCAGCAACGGCATAAAACCCACCGTATTTGCGGGCAAGACTGCCAGTGTGGTCACGAATGCACCCAACAATGCAAAACGCGTTCTTGGAAGACGTTTCTCGAGCGCCCCAACCGCCAGCGCCGCCAGAGTTGCGCCCACACCAAATGCCGCCATCACCCAGCCGTACTCGAGGTTGCCCAGCCCCAGGCTGCCCTTAATTAAACCAACAGTGTTGACCAGCACCAGCGCCCCAGCAACCGAAGCCACAAGCTCGAGCAGCAGTGCATAGCGAATTGGCGCATCTTTCCACAAACGAGTTGTGCCGTCTTGAATGTCTGCCCAGGTTGTGGCGCTAGAGGTGGTGGTTGAATCTCGAGCTGCGTTTAAGGATCGTCCCAAGGTCAGAATCAGCAGCGCCGAAATCAAGAACGTTGCCGCATCCAAAAAAAAGATTGAACGAGCGCCCAAGAACACCGCCACAGCCCCCGCAATGCCAGGTCCGAGTACGCCAAGCAATTCAAAGGTTGCACCTGAGAGTGAAATGGCTTGACCATAATCGTCTTTGCTGGTCACCAGTGGAATCGTGGCTTGATAAGTTGGCGTAAAAAATGCGGTGAAAGCATTCAGGGCAAACATCAAAACGTAAACTTGCCAAATCTCTGTCACGAACGGCATCAAACCAATCACGATCATTCGGGCAAGGTCGCTCGAGATCAGAATCATTTTGCGATCAAGGCGGTCTGCCAACGCTCCAGCCAGCGGTGAAAGGATTACGAATGCTGTGACACGCAAGGTCAGGGCTGCCCCTAGAATCACGCTAGAATTCGATCCTGCCAGTTCAAAAGCCAACAGTGCCAACCCAACCCAAGTGAAGGCATCGCCGAGCAAACTGGTGGCTTGAGAAAGATACAATCGTGCAAAGGTCGGATTTTTTAAACTGCGAAATGGTGCAAAGATACTGGTCATGCTCGAGCCTTTAAAATACAGATTGATTCGTTGATGGTCACTGCGACAGCTCGATATTGCATTTTGAAGACTCCAAGTTTAAGCCTGTTACGACCCGTTCACATCATTTTGAATTGATGGATTCTCAAGCGTGATACGAATGTTTTACGCCTTCGAGCCTGCCTGTTGTAAAGTCGGAAAACGCACCGCATTTAACGTCAACGCATTAAAGGTTACGATCAAGGTTGATGCGCTCATCAATAGCGCCGCCCATTCGGGACGCAGTAAAATTCCCAAAGACGGATACAACACGCCCGCCGCCACCGGAATCGCCAGCAGGTTGTAAATTGCTGCCCAGAATAAATTCTGCACAATCTTGCCGCGCACCGCTCGAGCAAGTTTTATTGCCACCGCCACCGCCGCAGGGTCGCTTTTCATCAAGACCACATCGGCGGTTTCGACTGCCACGTCCGTTCCCGCGCCAATCGCAATGCCAACACTGGCTTCTGCCAGCGCTGGTGCATCGTTCACACCATCACCAACCATTGCAACTTTGCGCCCCTCGAGTTGCAAGGCTTTGACTTTGGCGGCTTTGTCTTCGGGCAGGACTTCCGCAATCACCGTGTCCATCCCCAATTGTTTGGCGACAGCACCCGCCGTTGTCGCGTTGTCACCAGTCAGCATCACGGTTTTTACACCAAGCGCCTGTAATGCTCTGATGGCGTTCACTGCCGATGGACGGATGACATCCGCCACGGCAATCACACCAAGCAACACGCCATCTCGAGCCACGAACATGGCGGTTTTGGCTTCACTGGAAAGTTTCGCGGTCTGAATCTCGAGCGGACTGATCGAGATTTTTTCTCGAGCCATCAATTTGGCATTGCCAATTAAGACTTGTTTTCCTTGCACGGTGGCGACGACGCCAAGCCCTGATATCGAATCAAATTTTTCGGGCGTCAAAACTTTCAAACCGCGCTTGATTGCCTCACGCACAATCGCTTCCGCCAATGGATGTTGCGACGGCTGGTCGGCACTGGCGGCAGCCAGCAGCAAATCATGTTCTTCAATGCCCGCACTGACCTCGAGGTTGGTCACGCTGGGTTTACCTTCGGTCAACGTACCAGTTTTATCAAAAATAACGGTGTCCACACCTGCGGTCATCTCGAGCGCCGTGGCATTCTTGAACAGCACACCCTCTCGAGCCGATTTACCGACCCCCACCGTGATTGCGGTTGGAGTGGCGAGCGCCAGCGCATCGGGGCAGGCAATCACGATGGCACTGACGGCGGCAGTTAGGGCAAAGATGACTCCCTGGCTGCTAAACAGCATCCATGCCCCAAAGGTCAGCAATCCCGCAGCGATGGCGACAAACACCAGGTACTTGCCTGCGGTGTCCGCCAGTTGCTGGGCTGGGGCTTTGCTTGCCTGGGCATTCTGCACCATCTGCACGATTCTCGAGAGGGCGGTATCAGCACCGATGGCGGTGGTCTTGAAATGGAATGCGCCCGTTTGGTTAACCGTGCCGCCCGTGACTTTCGTGCCCGTACTCTTCTCGACAGGAATTGGCTCTCCAGAAATCATGCTTTCATCCACGTAACTCGAGCCGCTGACCACTTCGCCGTCCACCGGAACGCGGTCGCCTGGTTTGACAACAATTTCATCACCGACCACCACCTGCTCGAGCGGCAGTTCAAGTTCTTGACCAGATCGCAAGACTCGAGCCGTGGCGGGCGCAAGTTTTAACAGCGCCTCAACCGCGCGACCCGTCGCAAACCTCGAGCGCATCTCGAGCCAGTGACCGAGCAATGAGAGCGTGGTCAGCATGGCGGCTGCCTCGAAGAAAACATCTTCGGAACGCAAGACCAGTGTGGCAAAGACCGAGAAAACATACGAAACCAGAATGCCCAAAGCGATCAGCGTCATCATCGTGGCTTCGCCGAGCCGCAATGAACGCCAAGCGCTCGAGAGGAATGGGAAGCCGCCCCAGAACACGACAGGGGTACTTAAAACCAATCCCCAGAGTCCCATCGAGATACCAAAAGGCGGCATGGACGGCAAACCGAGCGCCGCACCGATGGGGGAGAAAATGACGATGGGCAATGTCAGAACCAGCGAGATCAGGAAACGCCTGAACATATCGTCTGGCGAACCGTGTCCAGCGTGTTCGCCGTGATCCATTTTCGAGTGGTCTACAGCCCCGCTTGCAGGCTGTTGGCTCGAGTGATCCATGCCAGCCATTTTGGAATGATCCATCCCAGCCATACTCGAGTGATCCATGTTTGAAGTTGGTACGGTTTTCGATACTTGGACTTTTTCTGAATTGACCATCGAACTCGAGGGATGATTCATGCTCGAGTGATCCATCATTGGTGCTGTTGAATGCTGGCTGTGATCGTGAGCCGCCACACTCGGATGACCAGGCTGCGCCCGCGAATCCTGGCAGTCCTGACAATCACACAAGTATCCATCCGCCTTGATTTGAGCCTCGAGCTTCTGCGGGCTGGTTTTTGACGGGTCGTAACTCAGGTGCGCCACGGCTCGAGTGCGGTCAAGATGAACACTGTCTACCCCCTCGAGCTGTGCCAAATGTGTCTCGAGACTGGCTTGCTCGCTGGCGTTGTGGCAGTTTTGAAGTGCTACCTCGAGAACGGCGTTTTTTAAAATTGAACCGACTGGTTGATGCGAATGCTCAAGCATAAACTCACTCTTTCAGAATTAGCTTAGGTTTAACTGAGGACGAGCTGATTAGCTCAATGGTTTGATTGCAAACCCGTCGCCAGTTTGCCCAACAGTTCCTCGCCGTGCTCAAACCCAGGACGCAAAAAAACCATGCCAAAGGACTTCCAATCCTGTACCGCCGCGACTCCAACGAGCAAGCCCACGTCTGCAAGTCACGATTGGCAACGACCTGCGCTGTGCCGTAAATCGGATTGAGCAAGACCGCACTGGAGACAGAGGCAAGGCTTGCGGTCAAATCACGTTTACAGGCGGTCAGCGTGAAGAATCCGTGACTGGAGGCTATCTGCTGTAAGCCGCGCAGTTTTCCGAGACTCAAGGTTTTGGTTGGACTCGAGGTAGGCATCCGTTCAGTCTGCCAGAGTTGTGTTCAGTTCGTGTAAAGGCTGAGTTCGTGTAAATGACAGAGTTCATCCAAATTTGCTCACACTAGCTTTACAGAGTGGACACCCTTTGCTCACACGCCAGAATCTAAGCTTATTGGCGTAGGAACGCGAGTGAAATTCACAATGCCAAGCAGGCAGATCACGCCGCGTGATGATGGGTTGGATTTGAATCCAAACCAAAAGGAGATGTGAGCACCATGATGTGGAACGGATATGGAATGGACGGCTTTGGAGGTCTGGGCATGTTGATCTTTTGGGGTCTGGTGATCTTTGGCATCGTGTTGGCAGTCAGGTGGTTTTCCGACGATGCCCGACACGGCAATTCGCGCCTCAAGGGACGCAACCTGGACACTTTCGATTCTCGTCGTGACCAAGCCCTCGAGATTGCCCGCGAGCGTCTCGCCAAGGGCGAGATCACACCCGAAGAGTTCGAGTCAATCAAGCGCAGTTTGGTGCAGTGAAGTTCAATCGTGAGGGTCGGGTTGATCCTCGAGTTTTACGGAGGTGGCTTATGAAAAATACGAAGGGCAAGATGCTGATCGGTGCTGGACTCCTTGGGCTGGGTTTGTTGGGTGCTGTCTTTGCGCAGGGCATGTTTGGTCAATCGGGCAATGGTGCTCAGGGTCAAGGTTACGCTCAGGGCATGATGGGCGGGGGCATGATGGGCGGGGGCATGGGCATGATGAGTGTCCAA
>JANMUC010000637.1:0-3208 GCA_031391225.1 Deinococcales bacterium | reverse complement strand
CAGTGGCAAGGAAACGCACCACACCCATGTCGTTTGGTCCAGTGGTTGCATTGTTGACATCAGTATAACCACCAACCACAATTCTGCCATTGCCATCAATAGCGACAGATGTTCCAAAGTCGTTTAACCCAAAAGTCGTTTCGGTAATTCCATCTGTATCGAAGCTGGTGTCTAGTGAACCACCAGTATTCAATCGAATCACTGCAAAATTAGCCGATGCCCCGATAAAACTCGAGCCTGCCGCAACAATTCGCCCACCACCATCAATGGTCACACCATAAGCGGTATCTGTACCGGCTACATTCACTGTAAATTTTCCATCGGTGTCAAAAGTGTTGTCGAGTGTGCCATTGGTGTTCAAACGAATCACGGCAAAGTCATTGTTGCTGACCCCTGCCACAATCACCTTGCCGCTCGAGTCCACCACAATGGCATGGGCTTGATCGTTGCTGCTTGCGGCAAAATCAATTTCCACTTTGCCATCCGTGCTAAAGGTTGTGTCCGATTTGCCAGCACTGTTGACTTTCCAAACCGCAAAGTCGTTGCCATTTGTTGAAGTTGTTCCTGCGACATAAAAACTATTGCCAAAACTGGCAACGGCGGCGGCTGTGTCAATGCTGCCAAATGTCGTAGCACGGCGACCACTGGCTCCAAACAAACAATCTGGTTCGTTTAACCCACCAAGTTTTTCAGCAAATGGATAATAAACATTGGTTATTGAATCAGGGCGGGCAACACGAATATCTGTATCGCTGTCGCAATTGTTTGAATTGGAGACTGAAGTCAAGTCTTCACGGTACAGCAACCTCGAGCCTGCCACGACACGCGTGCCATCCGTGGTGAACGCCGCACTGCTGTTCAGGAAGGTATCGCCGTGTTCCTCGACGGCTTGCGAGGCATATGTCAGGGTTTGGTTGGTGACCACATAGTAAATGACAAAACCAAACGGGTTTAAGTTGCGTGGGTTGATCTTTGGCAATTTGTACGAGAACGTGACCTGACCAGTGCCCCCACCAGTTGCCAGGGTGCGCCCACCCACATTGTTCCGAGCCACAAAGCCATAATCGAGCGCCAAAACGCTCAATGGCACTGGGAAAGCCGCAGCTTGAGCTTCAACGGTTGTACCCTCGGCAGAACCTTGGACAAGCCATTGCAAATCGCCCAGTCCTGATATGGGTGCAACCCCTGTTTGTGTTAAACCCATGCTGGCAGAAGGCAAAATCTTTTGCACCACGGCTGGGTTTGTCTCGAGCGTGCCGTCACCACGTTGTACCGTCGAAAAGCCTGTCCCGCCAATGGTCGTACCAGGCAGAGACACAGCATGGAAAATCAGGTTGTTAAACGTCGTTGGGGTGTTATTGACCAAGTTAAAAGTTGCCGCCAAATACCGCGTTGCCCCAGTGGTGTTGATGTTATTGGTTGCGGCGCTGTCGTTAAAGTCCACGAAAGACACCTGACGACGAGTGAATGCCAAATTGGTATCGGTGTAATACGGGAACGAAGTCACAGCTCGAGTGCCCAATCTTGAACCAAAGGCTTGCGGGTTAATGAACCTAGCACTTGCGGTTGGAGTTCCGCCTTCTCCAATACCATCAAGTGAAACCTCGAGCAAACCAAGAATGGTTTTGCTCGCTCCTGCACCCGTTTCGATGGGTGTTGGCTTTTCTTGTTGGTTGCTTGGGCAAGCGATCAGTGCTGCTGCCAATGTTAAACCGAGCATTGCAAGTTGAATCTTCATGCGACCTCCCATAATTTTTCAATTGAGTCTCGGTCTAATTTACGTCAGATTCTCAATAATTCACTTAAATCAGTCAGCAAGCATGTTTAGAACGCAAGAAAAAAATTATTAAAACTTGATGAGGGAAATTGAATTTCTCTCATCAAGTTCTGTGTTCTCGAAGATTGCCGAGATCAGGGTTTACTCAAGTTTATTGATAACTTCTTTCACTCCCAAGCAGGGTTAAGTCTCCCCTTTTCATCCCTCGAGTACGGCGTCCACGCCAATGCAAAGAGTTGCAAACTGACATCGGTGGCTTTTGGTTTCACCAAAATTTGCTCGAGTTGTTCGTTCACATCCACACCATTCACCGCGTCAAGTTCGGCTTGCAGTTGCGCTTGAAGCTCATTCAGTTGCGCTTGCACGGCTTCCACGGTATCGGCAGCTCGAGAGACATCTTGCCCCTCGCGGTAGGCTTTGCCTGCGGTTTTCACGGCACTGGCGGCTTTGGACACGACATTGGTTTTTCGACCACCACCAAGCAACGCGCCCAGAATACCCATGCCAACATTGACCACCGTCTCGAGTTGAGCTTGTTTGGCTTGCACCGCTTGGGCTTCTTGTGCGGCATGGGCTTTTCGAAGCCGTTCCTCGAGCGTATTGAACTTATTCTGGTAACTCGCTTTGATCTCTTCGGCTTGCCCATCACGCAATTCTCGAGCGGTGGTTTGCAAGCGAATCCTAAAATCTTGTTCGCTCTCGTCCAAATTAGAAAGTGTTTTGAGTTTGCTCGAGTACAACAGCGTTAAAGCTTGATTGGTTTGCATCCATTTGCTGAAATCTTTGCCCCATTTGTCAAAGTTTTTGGCATTGCCCGCCGAGCTAGGCGCGTCAGCAAAATCTGCACCATCTATTGGATCGTTCAGCAACGAATTCACATCAATCTCGAGGTTTGTTGCTTCATCCCAGGTGACAGGCACAGGATTATCGGTGATTTCTGCTAGCAATCGCACGGTTTTGCTCGAGTCAATTTTGTACTTGGTGCTGGCGTACCGAATGTCTGCCGCCCCGAGCGCCATTGGATAGTAAATCACGCCCGATTCTGCGGTTGTTGGGATAAAAAACTGTTTAACCTGCGGCGGTAAAACGGGACGACTCGAGGTGGCTGGTTTGGCGGCGGATGTGGGTGTTGTAGGGGCGCTGCTTGCTGCCCCTGCAACCACGCCGGCTTTCTTTTGTGCCATGATCGTTTTGATCTGATCGTTGGTCATTGGACCCGCCAAATACGACATCGTCCAACGGGTTTGGAAGGTGATCGGACCCGATTCGTGTACGTTGTGCATCAAGAAAACACGCTTCCCCAGGCTCGAGAGGGTGCGGTTGAGATCACCACTCGCGCCAGTGCCTTGCAATGCCTCGAGGACACGGGCTTTGTCGTTATCAGTTTGCAGCCTGCCGACAAACCACGTGCCAGCGTTGGACAAGCCTTTG
>JANMUC010000636.1:0-1816 GCA_031391225.1 Deinococcales bacterium | reverse complement strand
AAAAACAGGCTATGCCCGCACAGGTTCGGGGCGTCGTCAAAATTACACCTTTGCCCCAGCCTCGAGAATGCGCAACACCTTTATTCTCGAGGGGCAAGACACGCCTGAGAGCTTGATCAAACAAGTGTCTTACGGCTTGTACGCCAAAACGATGGGTGGCGGTTCGGTCAGCCCTGGCACGGGCGATTACAACTTCACGGTCGTTGAAGGTTACATCATTCGCAACGGCGAAATTTGCGAACCCGTGCGCGGCGCGGCGTTGGTTGGCAACGGCGCAGAGGATTTGATGAACATCACGGGCGTCGCGGGCGATCTGGCAAGGGGACAAGGCAATTGCGGCAGCGTGTCGGGCAGCATTCCAACCGATGTCGGTCAGCCGCATATTCTGATTTCGGAAATTACTGTGGGAGGTCGTTCATGAATTTTGACCAAGCCAGATTGTTCGTGCTTAAAGAAGCTAAAGCCAAGGGTGCAAGCGCCGAGGTCTACGCAATGTCCCGAGCCAGCACGGGCATCAAAGCCTTCGAGGGCGAGGTCAGCGAATTCACACTCTCCAAACAAATGGGCTTGGGCGTGCGGGCGCTGGTCAATCAAGCCTGGGGTTACAGCTTTACCGAAAACTTTTCCGAAGCTGCATTGACGCGTTGCCTCGAGATGGCGCTTGAGAACGCTACTTTGGTCGAACCCGTGGGGCACGCCGTGATTGGCGCTTGGAGCGACCCGCCGCACGTCGGCGACTTATACGGCGAGGGTCTGTCTGGGGTCAGTGTCGAACGCAAGGTGCAACTCGCGGTCAGCCTCGAGCAAGCCACGCGAAACGCCGATCCAAGGGTCAAAACCGTACCGTACGCCATGTATAGCGACGGCGAAGCCCAAACGGCGGTGGCGAATACGGCTGGACTTGATCGCAGTTACAAAGAAAATTTTGCCTACCAATTTGTCGGACCGTTGGTCAGCGAAAACGGGCAGAACAAATCCGCTTACGAGTTCAAATTCTCTCGAGAGTTTGAACAGCTCGACCCAAACCAAACCGCGCTCGAGGCGGTGCGCAAGTCAGTGGCGATGCTCGGTGGTATTCCTGCACCAAGTGGCAGCTACCCAGTCGTGATTGACCGCGATTGTATGGCAACGTTCTTGGGCACGTTCGCGGGCATGTTCAGCGCCAAACAAGTTCAGGACGGTAAAAGTCCGCTGGCAGGCAAACTCGAGCAAACCATAGGCTCGAGCGTGGTTAGTATTCTTGATGATGCCACTCGAACGGGCGGCATCGATTCCAGACCGTTTGACAGCGAGGGTTACCCCAGTCAGAAACTCGTGCTGCTCGAGCGCGGTGTCCTGAAGCATTTCATGCACAACACCGAAACCGCCGCCAAAGTCGGACTGCAAAGCACCGGACATGGCTCGAGGTACGGATACCGTGGCACGGTTGGCGTGTCTCCGTCTAATTTTTACATTGAACCAGGCGTTGGCACGCGGCAGGATTTGATCTCGAGCATCGACCAGGGCGTGCTCTTGACTGCCATTCACGGCTATCACGCGGGCGCGAACTCGATCAACGGCGATTTTTCATTGCAAGCCGACGGTTTCTGGATTGAAAACGGCAAGATGTCTCAGCCGCTCGAGGTTTTTACCGTCGCTGGCAATTTTCTCGAGATGTTGCAAAACGTCGAAGCTGTGGCTGACGATCTCGAGTTTAATATGGGTGGAATCGGTGGCTCAAGCGTCCGAGTCAAAAGCCTTAATATTGGCGGTCAGTGATTGTTCACACGACCATGATTTTTGGTTAAACTTCAACCATGCGTTTCAAATTGTTATT
>JANMUC010000596.1:0-3683 GCA_031391225.1 Deinococcales bacterium | reverse complement strand
CACGATTGCCGCCTGGAGCGTATGAAAATGCAAGCCATCAACTGAACAGCCGCGTTGGACAACTGCTTGTGATTGCTGCTCAGAAAATCACTGGCACTCTGCCTTCAAAACCAACTGAGCCTCTTGCAGCCTCGAGCCTACGGTCATGAAGATTGCCGTCTTAACCGATGTTCACAGCAATCGTTTTGCGCTCGAGGCGGTGCTTTCTGAAATCTCAAGCGTCAAACCAGATTTGATTTTGAACTTGGGCGACACGGTCTTGGGTGGTGCTGATCCCGTTGGCGCTTTAAAACTCCAACTCGAGTGTGGTGCGTTGATGGTGCGCGGCAACGCCGACGAAGAAGTCGCAAATCCAGAATCTGATCTCGAGCCTGCCAGACTCGAGGTGGTGAATTGGTTGCGAACTTTATTATCAGAACACGATTTGAAAACACTCGAGCAACTCCCAACCATGCTCGAGGTCGCAAACGGTGAAATTCTGGCGTGTCACGGTAATCTCGAGACACCCTGGGATTTTTTGATGCTGATTGACAACCCGCAAAGTTTCACGGATTATGCAACACCAGAACAGCTTCTCTCGAGAATTCAGAATTACCCAAATGCAAAAGTCGTGCTTTGCGGTCACTCGCACCGCGCTCGAAACGTGATCGCCAACGGTGTTCAATTTGTCAATGTCGGCAGCATCTCGAGACAACCCGACGGCGACCCTCGAGCACGATGGGCATTGCTGACTCGAGATGAAACCAACTGGCAAGTGAACCATAGATTCACCAATTATGACATTGAAGCCGCCGCAAACTGGGCGCTCGAATTTGCACCCGACGGCGAACTCGAGGCGCAAAAATTAAGAACTGGACGTGGTGTTTAGAGTCTCGAGCCACACAAAAAAGCAATAAAGTTCCCTTCTCCCGATGTTGGGAGAAGGGTTAGGGATGAGGGTAGACAGAGCAATTGCTGATTTTAATGTCTGCCAAGAAGTGTTTAGGTTTTCGTTAATTCTTGATTTTCACCAAGTCCCGCAGCAATCCATCCAAGCCGTTTGAAATGTTGATCTGGTCAATGTTCTCGGTGATTCGCTCGAGCGTTTCGAGTTCTTTAAGCCGCAATGCCACAGGGTTGTCTTCCATGACTTTGGCGGTGTTGAGGAGGCTTCGGGTGGCGGCGGTTTCTTCGCGCCGCCTGATACCGTTGGCTTGCGCGACTTTTTCGGCTTCGACCACTTTAGACAAAATGGCTTTCATCTCGCCTGGCAGAATAATATCTTTAACGCCAACTGAATCCACAACCAGACCAAAGCCTTCAGATTTGGTTTTCACATGGTCAAACACCACGTTATCCAGCACGTCTTTGTCTTCGAGTAATGCGTCCAGGGTTCTGGTTCCAACTGCCGCCCGCAAGCCGAGTTGCAATTCTTTGTACAAGAACGCTTCAAGGTCTTTGAGTTTGCTGGTCGCCAAAATTGCATCGATCACACGGTAAGAGGCGCTGAGGTTGAGCCGCAAAGCCACTTTATCTTTGGTCAGAATCTCTTGACCGCTGACCTCGAGGTTTTGAAGGCGTGAATCCACAATCGCCACCCGCAATGACCGTCCGATTTTCCAGAACGCGTGAGCACCAACTTCTAGCACGCCCTCGAGTTTGCCATCTTTGAACAATGCGCCGGTGTGGTACTCGGGAATAGTCACGTTTTCGATGTATTGCTCGAGTTTAGTGCCTTTCAAGTTCGCGGCGATGTCGGCTCGAACGCGGAAATCGCTGGCAATGTTGATGGTCTCGAGTTTGGTCACACCGTCGTTGAAGTACATGGCGCTCATCGTTGGTGGGATCAAATCCACAATGGCTTTGCCTCGCTTGACCAGTCCAAGTTCCAATTCGCCCAACTCGAGGCGCAAGAATTTCTCGAGCCAGATTGGGTTGGCGGCAATGATTGCGTCTTGCATTGGTTTTGCAATGCTGGTCAGGACGTTGTGTTGTACAAAAGTCATTACCTCTAGGTCGCACCAGTACAATTTGCGGCTTCCAGCCACGATCAAATCGGTGACTTTGTTGGAACGAGAAACAATGGCAATGCTGCCGTCAATCGGTGCAACATCGGTGAAGAATTTCTGCACCCAGCCCACGCTTTTACGTGCCAGCAAAACATGATCGTTCGCCAAGTTTAAACCGTCACTCAGGTTCAAATGCTCAACCTCGAGCGGCACAAAACCGCGCCAGAACAAGCCCCTTGCGTTTGGGGGCACAATCTCGAGAATCGCACCGTTTCGGGTGACGATGGCAATTTGGGCAGTGCTGGTTTCGATCAACTGAAAGTGCTCCGCGATCACGGCTGGGCGTTTGGCGATCAAGTAGTCTTTGATTGGATGCTCAAAGATGCCCGAGTTGACATCGTAAGTCACGACTTCAAAGCGTTGACCGACTGCGAACAAATTGTGTTCACCAGGCTCGAGCACGGACATGAAGTTACCGTTACGGAATAGAAGTCCTTTTGCGTATTGTTTGACCATGAATTTTTGAAACACTGCCATGCTTTCACCTTCTTCACCAAAAGTCTTGATTTCTCGAGTCTCGAGTTTTAACTTTCAGTTCCTGCCAGCAGAAATTCTGCGTTGCATTTATGTTTGTGCACTTCTTGCCCTTTACGGGCTTGGGCGCGTCTTGCCCATAAAACAACACCTTACGGGCTTGGGCGCGAGGGTTGTCTCAAGTTTGTGCTTGGGTCGGGCTGCGGATGTTGACCAGATTGTCGTTCTTGGCGCTCGAGTTCCGCACACTTTTTTGGTGATAGAGGAGATCGTTAATCAATCACTTGAACTTGGTCGCTGCTGGCAGCGCGAGACTCGAGCAGAGTGCTTCTAACTTTCGCTCGAAGCGCTCGAGACAACCTCCTGACCTTCATGACTCGAGTTTCCAAATCCTGCCAGATGCTCGAATTGTGTCCGTCAGGGCGCGGTACTGCGGTGTAACAAAGATCGCTTAACAGGCGATTGGTTTGCGGGAATCGAACCCGCTACTCTCTGATTACAAATCAGATGCTCTAACCGAATGAGCTAAAACCGAACTGGATGAAGGAATCGAACCTTCTAACGCGCGAGCGTTGCTCGAGTTTTAATCGAGTGCGCCACCACGGCGCGTATCCTGGGTGTGCTTGAAAGGAATTGAACCTTCGATCTCCCGAAATCTTTCGGGCGCTCTCACCACTGAGCTACAAGCGCTTGGAACACTTCTTACTTTTGCGGTACACACCTCGAGAATCTCGGGCGTGCCAGTGGGGCGTTTGAACCCCGAACCTTTGCAGCGGCTTTCACCGTTCCGTCAAAAAGAGTACCCTGCATGCTGCAGGAAACCGTGATGGATTCGGCGTAGTCTGCTCTAAGCTCTTTGGCGTGGCGGGTATAATCGGGGCATGGATTTTAACAGAGGGCTGAGGGCAGAGAGCAGAGGGCATAAGCACTGTGTGTTTTGTGCCTTACTGGTATTCATTGGTTTCTCAAGTGTTGCGCTTGCCGCCCCAACAGGAAAACTGGCTTTTATTCGTGACGGTGGTGTTTTTGTTGGCGATGTGAACGGGTATCCCAAACTTGTTTCCAAAAGCGCTCGAGCCAAGTTCGCCAGCATTGCACCAGATGGACGGAGTTTGGTGTTCTTCAACCAAACCGATTCTAAAGTTGCGCCCTTGCAAGGTT
>JANMUC010000567.1:0-15929 GCA_031391225.1 Deinococcales bacterium | reverse complement strand
TTATTTTCGCAGTAAGAATAAACTGACCAGCACCGCCAGAATCAACCCGCAACCCGAAAGCAAAATGGCAACAAACGTACTCGAGTCTTGCCCTCTCGCCTCGAGCGCAACCATAACGGCACTGACCAAGGGCGCGAGCACCAGAATACCAATACCAATCCACAGTACGGGATGAACGATTAAGCCGATGGCTAAAAACACCAGACCGCCCGTCAGGCTTAACCCGTAAACCCTCGAGAGACGTTGTTCCATGACTAGCATCCGCCTTTGGTGGCAGTGCCCAGAATATGCCAGTATTTATTAAGCAGATCAAACGCCGAATAAAACACCAAGAGCGCAAACAACGACTTTAACGTTTTGACAGGAACGCGTTTGGCAAAATTGCTCATGACCCTTGCGCCAATCAAAATGCCAAGCGCAATAGGTCCTGCCAGGGTTGGATCGAGTTTGCCACTGGCACCTTGCACCAGGGCGTTGGCGATGGCGGTCAAACCCATCATGAAGGTGCTGGTGGCAATGGCGGTACGAAACGGTAGTCCAACCAGCAAGTTTAAGACTGGGACTTGTACAGTGCCGCCACCAACGCCAAGCAGACCGCTCATGATGCCGCCGAATGCCACGGCGGGACGCGCCCAGATCGAGGGCGTGCTGCGTTCAGTCTCGAGACGGTTCATGCCGCGCAGCATTTCAAAACCGGTGTAAAGCAGTAAAACCACGAACACGCTGGCAACAATTTTGGGGGCAAGCACAATCAACAAAAGTGACCCGATCACACCACCCAAAACAGTGAACGGACTGAGGCTGTAAGCGGTCTTGATGCGCACCAGTCCGCCTTGGCGCAAGTATCCTGCACTCGAGGCGACCGCCACCGACAAGACCCCAATCTGCGAGGCGGCAATAATGTGTTGCAGCGGCACACAGTGGCTCATGAATTTTGGACCCAGAATCTCGAGGGTTGGCACGACCACAACACCGCCACCCAAACCCAATAATGCGCCCAAACCACCCGCGATCAAACCGGTCAGCAACGGAAAAATAATATCCATGATTGGCATGACTCGAGCATACCGCGCCATTGGTCATGCTTTATCAGAAGATTACAGCAAATTTCAAAATGATTGACGCAGTTTGTCAATCATTTTCGAGCTATGCGAGCAGAAACAAGCAGCGCCTTGCAAAGGAGTGAAAGCGCGTCAACGTATTTGCAAGGCGCTGTAGGAAACTCGAGATTTACTTACCTGCAATGTTTTTCAACCAAAACGTCATTGGTTTTAGGCTTTCGGCTTGTTCACCAATTTCTTGCCATGAAAAAAACGTGTTTAAGTCCAGACGTTTTTCATAGCCTCGAGCCTGCCAGAAACCGTCTAAATCACGGTGAGAAGCTGGACGCAACGGATGATTTTGTGGTCGCTGCACCGCACAAAATGCTGCCCAAGAAAATCCACCCAGTTTTTTCGCATGATTTTCTCGAGCCTCAAAAAATTTGTGACCTAAACCCTGCCCTCGGTAGGCAGGAAGCAGCACACTTTCCGCCAGGTAAAAAACTGATTTGGGGTCAAAACCACGCTCGAGAAAGGGTTGTTGCACCTCACTGGTTTCGGCAACCAGCGGCAAGGCGCTCGACGCCCCAAAAATTCGTGTGCCATCCCGAGCAACCACAATCAAGCTATCCGGACACTCGAGATAGGTTTGTAGGTATTTTGACTCGTACTCGAGTGTACCCGCGTACAAGTACGGAAATTCTTTGAAAACGGCTATTCTTAACTTTGCCAAAGCGGGAATCACCGACGCAATACTCACGCCTGTTAACGCTTCAAGGCTTAAATTCATGAGATTTGCGAAAGCCAATCTTGCAAATTGTAATAATTCGTGACTCGAGCAATTTTGCCATCACGTACCGTAAAAAATGCGCCTCCAGGCAGCGAATACTGTTGCCCCGACGCTTCAGGCAAACCCGTATCGGTGGCTTGATACGTGCCGCTGACCACGTATTCGGCGGCAGCTCGAGAACCGTCCGCGTTCACCATCACCTCAAGCGGTTCGATGTGCTCCTGATAGCATTCGTTCATTCGCGCCAAAAAGGCTCGAAAAGCTGGCTTGCCGCCCTCACGACTGCTTTCGTTGACATCGTGCGAGACGTCATCGGTTAGCAACTCGAGCATCCCTTCCCAGTCGGCGGCATTGAAACGAGCGTAATACGTTTGGAGCAATGTGGTGGTATTCATCTCTAGAATTCTAACTTTTTGCTGTTACAATACAAAATCTATTCAGCAAGAAAAGAACAACAATCTCGATCCAAACGTGTAGCACAATAAAAATCCCTTCTCCCGCTTGCGGGAGAAGCGCCCAAGCCCTAAGCGATTCCGCCCGTTAGCGACCATGCCCGCCAGGTGCATTTTATGGTCAAGAAGGTGCATCTTGGAATCAAGAAGCGATTCCGCCCGTGAGGTGCATCTTGGAATCAAGAAGCGATTCCGCCCGTGAGGTGCATCTTGGAATCAAGAAGGTGCGTTTTATGGTACCGAGAGCGTGAAGTGATACTGATTTTCCTCGAGGAACCTTAAAGCTCTGGGAAGAACAAGCCCAACTCTCGAGCGGCACTTTCAACGCTGTCGCTGCCATGCGAAACGTTTTCGTCCACAGTGGTCGCAAAATCGGAGCGGATCGTGCCTGGGGCGGCGTCCCAAGGACGGGTTGCACCCATCATGGTGCGCCAACTCGAGATGGCGGCTTCGCCTTCAACCGCGATGGCGACGACTGGACCTGAAGTAATGAAGTTCACTAAGCCATCAAAAAATGGTTTCCCTTGATGCTCGCCGTAGTGCTTTTCGGCAAGTTCTTTGGAAATCATTATTTGCTTGAGCGCCAGGATTTTAAACCCTTTTTTCTCGAGCCTCGAGATGACTTCACCAACAAGACCGCGACGCACGCCGTCGGGCTTGACCATTGCGTAAGTTCGTTCGATAGACATAGGGGTGCAGTGTACCAGAACTTTGGGGGACATAAAACTCGAGTTTTAAGTTCGTATCGTCAACCACAACATCAACGTCGCAATCACGGCTTTGACACTCCAAGCAACGGTCCGAATCCAATTGGAGTTGACCAGCATCTGGTAAGCTTTTTCATCAAATCCGCTAGCCAGAATGCTGTGTTGCGGCACTTGCAAGAGGGCTGTCGAAAGCCAGATAATCGCCAGCAGCACGGAGTTCAACCAATTCAAACTCGAGGGAATACTGGCGGGCGGCGCAAAGAAAATCATGGCGGTCAAAATAAGCTCGAGCAACATGGCGGGCATCACGACCACGGTGATCAGGTTGGTGTGGGCTGCCTCGTAAGCCCCAAAATTTTCGCGTCCGACCATGTTGAAAAGCGGGTAGTGCAAGATTTGAATGATCCAGATTACGCCCGTCATGAACACGGTGGCAATCAGATGCAGCAAGATCAGGATTCTCGAGTCCACGGTTTAATTTAAGCTCGAGCGCGGGTTTTGTTTTGGTTGAAGATCGCAATTTTGGGTTTTGGTTGACTCTTTTCTCGTAAACCCGTACACTTCTACGGCTGCCGCAAATGCGGTGCACTCCCCAACGGTCGGCAATCGTTGGGCATTGGAGGCTTTATGAAGGCTGATATTCACCCGAAGTTGATTCCGTGCAAGATCATTTACAACGGCGAAGTTGTGATGGAAACATTCTCGACCAAACCAGAAATCAACGTTGACGTTTGGAGCGGAGTTCACCCGTACTGGACAGGTCAGCAACGCTTTTTGGACACCGAGGGTCGCGTGGAGAAATTCACCAAACGCTTTGGTGGTTCGTACCGCAAAAGCAAATAACGACGCAATACGTAGGGGCGCTGCTTGCTGCGCCCTTTTTTTATGCCATTTGAGTTTCGCGCACCTCAGCCGTCGAGGCTCGAGTGACCAAATTTGTGGGCAGTAAAACCCCGCGTGGGGCTGCGCCTTCAAGCATCTCGAGCATCAATTGTGCGGCGGTGTGTCCGATCAAACGCATGGGTTGATGAATGGTGGTGAGCGGCAAGTGTTCGTGGTCGTCGTCGAGCGGAAGGTCGTCGAACCCAGTCACAGAAATATCGTTGGGAACCTTGAACCCTGCGTCGTCTAAAGCTGCCAGAACGCCAAACGCCATTTCGTCGGAGGCGCAAGCTACAGCCGTAAACTCGAGTTTTTGGGCAAGAGCACGCTGAATGGCGCGGTACGCCCCGAGTTGGGTGAAGCGTCCGTCTAAAATCATGTCGTCCGAAGTCTCGAGGTTGGCGTCCGTCATCACGTTTTGGTACGTCTCGAGGCGAATTTGCGCGGTTTGTCCTATCGGGCTGCCCGTCATGTGCACAATTCGGGTATGTCCAAGCCCCAGCAAGTGTTCGATGGCTTGACGCATTCCGTTGCGATTGTCCACCTCGACCCAGGTGTATTCGGGCGGCATTTCGCCGATGACCACAAAAGGTCGCTGGTGAGAGCGCAGTTCTTCAAACCTTGGGTCTGCCAGGTAGACGCCTGGTACGATCATGCCTGCCACGCCTGGACGGGCAACGTCTTTGGTGTCTAAAATTCGTACGGCGTAGCCCGCACCGACCAAGGCTTCCTGAATCAAATCGAGCAGCAGGGTGTAATACGCGTTGCGCAACGAGGTTTCAGAAAACCTGGTAATGCCAATCACGGTTCTCGAGCCTTTGGCAAGTTGTCTGGCGTCGGGGTCTGGAACGTACCCGAGTACGCTGACCACACTGAGCACCCGGTCCCTGGTGGCGGCGCTGACCCCAAAGCGTCCATTTAAAGCCCTGGAAACTGTGCCAGTGCTGACGCCAGCGTGTTTGGCAATGTCATGAATTGTGAGTTTAGACATAAGGCTCGCTTTGTTAAGAATAAGTAAAAACGATCGGTCAGCTTTGTGCCGGCATGAGGGTTATTTTTCGTAAACGCTTTCGTGCCTACCATAACGATCATTTCAGTGGTTTGTCAAAATTTGTAGGCTCGAGGAAGTGGACAGAAAGCCTCAAGGTTTTGTGAATTTTCAAGGCTTGACAATCGAACCTGCAAGGATTAATGTTTTCGTAAGCGTTTACGAAAATAGTATTTCTCGAGCTAAATTCTCGAGAGGTATGCAGTTTGGGCGGACATTGGGTTCGTACAAACAGCGCTTGTGCCCTTCGGGGCAAGGAGGAAGTATGAAGCACACCAAAATAGCTCTTGCCGTGACACTGGTTACTGCAAGCCTCGCCACGCTCGCTTTAGCACAATCAACCAAAACCATCAATATATTCGGTGCGTTTGGCGGCGCTGAGGCTGCAAAATTTCAAGCGGTGATTGATGTTTTTGAAGCCAAAAACCCAGGCGTAAAGGTCAATTACAGCACAAGCGCCGATTTCAACACAGTTTTGAACGTGCGCGTTCAGAGCGGTGACTACCCAGACATTGCTGGTATTCCACAACCAGGCGTGATGAAAGACCTTGCCGCAAAAGGCGCACTTGCCCCAGTTGCAGGCGCAACCTCGAGCCTGATCCGCAAGAACTACTCACCTGCTTGGGCAGATTTGGGCAAAGCCAATGACAAGAAAATTTACGGCGTGTTCCACCGCGTCAACGTCAAAGGTCTGGTATTCTACAACAAAGCTGCTTTTGAAGGCGCAGGCTACAAAGTGCCTAAAACTTGGGTCGAACTCCAAGCGCTGACCAAATCAATGGAAAGCTCAAATACCGCGCCTTGGTGCGTTGGTATGGAATCGGGCGGTGCAACCGGTTGGGTCGCCACAGACTGGCTCGAGAACATCATGCTTCGTACCCAAACCACCAAAATTTACGACCAGTGGATCAGTGGCGCAGTTAAATTCAATTCCGAACCTGTCAAAAATGCGTTTAAAGTCTTAGACAGCATTTGGGGCAATCCAAAAGCCGTTTACGGTGGTAAAGGTTCAATTGCCGCAACCAGCTTCCTTGATTCGGCAAAAGGCTTGTTCACCAAAGCACCACAATGCTGGTTGCACATGCAAGGCAGCTTTGCCACAGATTTCTTGCAAGACGAAATCAAAAAAGACCTCGACAACAAAGTTGGCGTGTTCGTTCTGCCAATGATCAACACCAAATTGCCACAAACTTTAGAAGTTGGCGGCGACCAATTCGTGATGTTCAAAGGCAAGAACCGTCCTGAAGTTCAAAAATTCATGTCATTCCTTGCCACGGGTCCTTCGGCTGACGCTTGGTCAAAACTTGGCGGCGGTCTGTTCCCACACAAAGACCAAAACCTCGATGCCTACAAGAACAAGATCGAACGCAGCTTTGCTGAGATCATCTTGTCCGCCAAATCTGCTCGCTTTGACGCCAGTGATGCCATGCCATCGGCTGTTAACCAAGCCTTCTGGAAGGGTACAACCGATTGGGTCACAGGCGGCGGTACGCTTGATTCGGTCTTGAACGACATTGACGCTGCTTACAAGAAGTAAGAAAATTGCGTAAACTCGAGGGGCGAAGGGTTAACCCTTCGCCCCTCGAGTGTTTCAAAAACCAACTGTTTCAAAAATCCCAGCGGAGGAAGCCATGAAAACAAACTCGAGTCAACCCGCAAATCAAATCATCACCCAAGGTGAGCAACCGCAAACCTTGAGATTGATTGGCTTGATTGTCGCCCTCATTGTGACGCTCGAAGTTTACCGTCGGGTGTTCTTGTTCCTGCGTGAGGGCACTGCCGACCCTTGGTTGATCTTTGGGACATCGTTGCTTTGGGGCATCGGTGGGGTTTGGTTGTTGTTTGTGCTTGTTACATCAATTGTTGATTTACTGCCCACAAAAGCCGCCAGGAACATCATGCCCTGGGTCTTTGCCTTACCTGCCATCAGTTTGGTATTTTATTACTTGTTGATTCCAACATTTCGTACTTTTTGGTTGAGTTTATTGGATTTTGAGTCGGTTAAGTTTGTGGGCTTAGACAATTACGCTTTTGCCTTTACCAGCCCTGCCATGCTCGAGAGTTTCAAAAATACGCTCATCTGGATTGTGTTTGGTGGCGGTATGAGTGTGATTCTGGGCTTATTTATTGCCGCACTTGCAGATCGAACCCGTCCAGGTTTTGAAGTGACTGTCAAAACCACTGTATTCTTGCCCATGGCAATCAGCATGGTTGCCTCGGCAGTGATCTGGCGTTTGGTGTATCAGTACCGACCTGGCACGGATCAAATTGGCTTGTTAAACGCAGTCAACGTGGCGTTTGGTGGCGATCCAATAGCTTGGATGATTTCCAGACCACTCAACACTTTTTTACTGGTACTCATATTAATTTGGATGCAAACAGGTTTTGCGTTGGTGGTGTTTTCAGCCGCGATTAAAGGTTTGCCCTCCGAATTGCTCGAGGCAGCCCGAATAGACGGTGCAAGCGAATGGCAATCGTTTTTTAAAATCACGATTCCCTACATTCAAGTCACCATTATTTCGGTCACAACCACCATCGTTATTTTTTCTTTAAAAGTCTTCGATATTGTCTTCGGTATGACTGGCGGCAACTTTGGAACCCAAGTGATCGCCAACGAACAATACAGTCTGGCATTCAGAGATTTTAACAACGGACGCGGCGCGGCGGTGGCAATGGTCTTGTTGTTGGCGGTTTTGCCTGTGGTGTATTTCAACATTCGTGATTTTGGTAAGGAATCCAAAGGCTTTTGATGCTTGAGAAGAACAGGAGGTCAATATGCGGAAAAAACGCTTGAATGTCAACGAATTAAATCCGACTTCAAAAATTGTTGTTTACGGTATTCTGATCATCATTGCCGCGCTCTGGACGATTCCAACCCTTGGCTTGTTGGTCACATCGGTTCGCCCGCCAGATGATGCGTCTGCCACGGGTTGGTGGACAATTTTCTCGGGTAATTTTCGTTTCACGCTCGAAAATTATGTTGCAGTGCTTGGCAACCCAAGCACTGCCGCAGGCAATTCTGCCTCGAGCACCACACTCAATCAGGCAATTGTCAACACCATCATCATGGCTGTGCCATCTACGGTTATCCCAATTTTCTTGGCAGCCATTGCGGCGTATGCTTTCGCCTGGATGTCTTTTCCAGGTCGCAAAATCTTATTTATGATTTTGGTGGCATTGCTGGTTGTGCCTTTGCAAATGTCGCTAATCCCAATTTTACGCGATTACCGTGTGCTTGGCTTAAACGGCACGTTCCTTGGCGTGTGGCTTGCCAACACTGGTTTTGGTCTGCCACTTGCCACTTATTTGCTTTACAACTACATCGTCACCCTTCCCCGAGAAGTCTTTGAATCTGCTGTGATAGACGGCGCAACGCATCCAATGATCTTCTCGAGGTTGATCATTCCACTCAGTCTGCCAGCTTTTGCTTCGTTTGCCATTTTTCAATTCTTGTGGGTTTGGAATGGCGTGCTGATCCCCTTGATCTTTTTGGGCGACAGACCAAACGTTACGGTATTGCCTCAACGGATTTTGCAACTCTTAAACAATTACGGTCAGAACTGGACGGTTTTAACCGCAGGTGCGTTTGTTTCAATGGCAATTCCGTTGTTTGTGTTTATTGCCTTCCAACGTTATTTTGTGCGTGGAATGTTGGCAGGCAGCGTCAAGGGTTAAAATTTACTTCTGGATTGGATAGTGGTTTATCTAAGAATGCTAATCTCGAGCATTTGCGTCAAGGGAAGACTTAGAGAATCTCCAGCATTCGAGTTCACCCACTACCCTGAATTGAAAGCTCGAGGCATAAACCTCGAGCTTTTTGTTTGGGACATACTCGAATTTCTTATTTTGAGCCTTCAAGCGTACTTTGCAGTTCGTACACCTCGAGCTTTGAGAGCAAAACCTTACCACCTTGGGCAAATACTTCTAAGCCCGTGCTCGAGCCGTTCGGGAAGATGTTTTCGGTCATGGAAAGCAAGCCATCTTCGCTGAAAATCTCGAGTGAGGCGCGGTCAATCAGCAGATGCAAACGGATTTCGTTGTTGATCGGCTCGAGGCGTACAAGATGCACTTTGGGGAAACTGGGGTTGAAGGAGGTTTTTCCCGAATGGCTGCGATCCACAAAAAGTTGTGCGGTTTTGAGGTTGTAACCAACCGTGGTCTGCTCGTTTTGTCCCGTCCGAATTCGCAATCCAAAGCGTTCGGTGGCTTGTGTTTTCTCGAGTTTGAAGTTGGCGATCACCTCGAGCGTGTCAGCCTTCAGGTTTTGAAACGGTTGTTGTGCATCAGAAAGCTCCAAGTTTTCCAAGCTCAGTTTTTGCCGTCGCAGTTGCTCGAGTTCGCGGATTGGCTGTTGGGTCAAACGGTAGCCTTTGGTGGTGCGTTTCAGTGCCAGTTCTCTGGGAAACGAGAGCGCTCCGCGCCAAGCAACACTTGGCAGGTCTTGAGCGTACTGCCAGTTGTTCATCCAAGCCGCCCAGATGTGTCGCCCGTCGGGTGCGTTGTTCCAGGCTTGGGCGGCGTAAAAATCTGCGCCGTTGTCCGCCCATAAAATCTGGTTTTTGGGATTTTCGCTGTTAAAGCTTTTGCCGTCGAACTGACCGACAAAATATTGAACCCCAGTGCCACCCGCTGGGGCGCAATTGTTCACACCCACGGTCAAAACCCAACGTTTCTGCGAGCCGCCCGTGATCGGCAACTCGAGCAAGTCTGGGGTTTCCCAAACACCGCAGGTCGCGCCGTAACCGAGTCCAAAGTTGCTCGAGATTAACCAGTTTTTTAAGTCACTCGATTCGTAAATCATGACTGAACTGCCCGCCGCGATCAGCATCACCCAATGTCCTGCCCCGTAACCTGGGGTGTACCAGAACACTTTTGGGTCACGAAAGTTTCGCAGATTGTTCGGAGGCTCGAGTACAGGATTGCCCGCGTATTTTGTCCAGGTTCTACCGTGATCGGTGCTGTACGCCAAACTCTGGCTTTCAGCGCCGTTTAGATCGTGGGTAAAAACCGCCACCATTGCACCACGACCGAAACCAGCGGTGTTGTCAGTGTCAATCACGGCGCTGCCCGAAAAGATCATGCCCAGCTTGTCAGGCTCGAGCGCAATCGGTAAGTTTTGCCAGTGAATCAGGTCTGGACTGACGGCATGACCCCAGTGCATTGGTCCCCATTTCGTGTCGTTGGGGTTGTGTTGGTAAAATAAATGGTATTCACCGTTGTCATAAACCAAGCCGTTCGGGTCGTTCATCCAACCCGTCTTGGGCGAGAAATGAAACTGCGGTCTGAAGGCTTCTAGGCTGGTTTGTGCCGAACCAAATAAGCCAGAAATAACACATGCCAACATAAGCCAGATCAAGTATTTGCGGCTCGAGGGGCGGCGTTGCTTGTTCATGGATTCCCGTTGTTTGGGTTAAGTTCCCAGATTTCGGCGCGTGCCGAAACTGTGCCCCCGATGGCGTAAATCTCGAGCGCATCAGCTTCTGGGCTTGGGTAGATCAATTCGGTGATGACGATTTGACCGTTTTTGGCGAACACTTCAACCGATGATTGATCCACAAAAATACGCAATTTCAGTTCGTTATTCTCGAGTTTAACTGGTGCTGCATGAATTCCTGAAAAGTGTTCACTGAAATCTGAAATGCCTGACTGGCGACGGTCAACGAACAATTCTTGGCGCTCGAGGTCGTAACCAATGCTTGTGTACGTATCTTGACCAACCCGAATATTTAGCCCAAAAGCGCTGGCGGTCTCAATTTTGAAGGTCACGAGGACCTCGAGTTTTGTGCCTTTGGCTTCTAACTTGGTGCTGCCTTCAGGAATAATAGTTTCTGGAAAGCTGTACAAACGCCCTCGCAGTGCCTCGAGTTCGCGGATGGGTTCTTGCACCAACCGCAAGTTTCCTGCCACCCTCTCGAGCCTCAGGCTGCGTGGAATGGTCATTGCGCCGCGCCAAGGTTGCGTTGGGGTTTCACGGGCGTACTGCCAGTTGCTCATCCAACCCAACCAAATTCTGCGCCCGTCAGATTTGGGAACGTCTGACCAGGAAATCGCAGCGTAAAAATCCTTGCCGTAATCCACCCAGTTTGGTGCAGTCTGAAGGTCTTCTGGAATAAATTGAACACCGTCAAAATGCCCGACAAAATACTGTCCTGCCGCGCCACCCGAAGGACCACCCTCGATGGCATCCACTTTCAAAACCCAACGGGTTTCGCTCGAGTCGCCAATGTTTAACTCGAAGAGTTCTGGCACTTCCCACAAGCCACTGACCGCACCCACAGGACCAAAATCGCTCTGATGCGACCAGCTTTTCAGGTCGCTCGAGTTGTAAAAACTGATCTTGTGCTGATCGGCAAGCACCACGACCATCACCCATTTTTGGCTGGCTTCGTGCCACAAGACTTTGGGGTCACGAAACTCGCTCGAGCCGATGTCAAGAACTGGGTTGCCTTGGTAAAAAGCCCAGGTGCGACCGCAGTCGTTGCTGTAAACAAGACGCTGATCTTCGGTGCGTGGTGTTGCATCTTTGTGACCCGTAAAGACAAGCACCAGCGGCGGTTGACCACCAATACCAAAGCCGCTCGAGTTGTGCCAGTCCACCACCGCACAACCCGAAAACGCCATGACCCCATCCTTTTCGGGTATTGCCACGGGTAAATGTTCCCAATGAACCAAATCCGTGCTGACGGCATGACCCCAACTCATGTGACCCCATGAAATACCAAACGGGTTGTACTGAAAAAACAGATGGTACTCGTTTGCAAAGTACACCAGTCCGTTCGGATCGTTGATCCAATGTTCTGGCGGCGTGAAATGAAAACCTGGGCGGAAGCTGTCGTTGGCGTGTTTGGGAGTGGTTGATAAAGTCATGACTGAGGTTAACCTTTCACGCCAGACGAAGCCAAGCTTTTGACGAATGCCCCCTGAAATGCCAGGAACAATGCCAGTACGGGCAGCGTGACCATGGTGGTGTACGCCATGACTTCGCCCCAGTTGATGATGCGTTGAAAAAAGTATTGCAAGCCGACCATCACCGGGCGAAGCTCTTCGGATTGAACGACCATGATGGGCCACAAAAACGAATTCCAACTTCCCAAGAAACTTAAGATTGCCACCGTGGCAAAAACTGGTCCAGCGTTGGGCACAATGATAAAACGGTAAATCTGAAAGCGTGTCGCACCATCAATCAATGCCGATTCGTCAAGCTCTTTGGGAATGTCTTTAAAAAACTGATAGAACAAGAAAATGGAGTACGCACCTGCCACAAACGGAATGATCTGCACCGAATAGGTATTTAGCCAACCACTGCTGAGGTGAATACCATTCTGGAAACTGATGTTGGGCAGCTTGCTGACCAGCAACAACAACGGCATGGCGACGGTCTCGAAAGGAATGATTAACGTGGCAATAATCACCGCCAGAACAATTTGCTGCCCCTGCCAGGTCAACCTCGAGAGTGAATAAGCCGCCATGCTGTTAACGGTCAGCGCCAGTGTGACTTGCAGCAATCCAACGCCAATCGAGTTCGCGGCAAAGCGCAAGAATTGAGAATGAGCGAAGACCGAGGCGTAATTCTCGAACGACAATTGACCAGTGGGTAAAAATGCTTGAAACGAACGCAGGTCGTGAAAAATCTGGTCGTTACTTTTGAACGAACTGACGACCATGAACAGAATCGGAAAGATAAACACGAACACCAAAAGGGCGTTTAAAACATACTGCAAAAGGTTGAGGCTCAACTCGCGCTGACGGCGTGAAGCGCTGGACGCTCGAGGGCTGCCTGCGTTGGTTGGTTGCTCGAGTTGATTGTTCATAAGTCCCTCGTGATGCGGCGTTGCACCCAGTTGATAGCGAGGATAATCAGGAAAAAAACCACCGATATTGTCGAGGCATACGCCAGGTCTTGTTCGCGGAAACCCGTGCGAACCATGTGAAAGGCAACAGTGCTGGTCGAGTCGTCTGGACCGCCGTTGGTCATGACAAAGACCTGGGTGAACAATTGAAATGCGGCGATGGTGATGGTGATAAAAATAAACAGCGTGGTGTTGCGCAAACTTGGCAGAGTGATAAATCGAAATTTCTCCCAGATGTTCGCTCCGTCAATGCTTGCCGCCTCGTAGAGTTGTTCTGGAATGCCTTGCAAACCTGCCAGAAACAAGATCATCTGAAAACCTGCGCCTTGCCAGACGGACATGATGATGATTGACCACATGGCGACGTTTGGATCGCCCAACCAGTTGACCGGAGCAAGCGAGAAGTTTGCCAGGAACTGATTAATCATGCCGTGGTTGAGATCATATAAAAACTTCCAAACGATAGAAACCACAACCATCGAGGTGACGACAGGACTAAAATAAACCGTGCGAAAAAAATTGCGCCCAACCAGTTTTTGATTGACCAGCAAAGCCAGCATCAGACCGATCAATGATTGCAACGGAATCACGACCACCGCGAAGAAAATGTTGTTCCCCAAAGATTTCATGAACACTGGATCGCCCGCCAGAATTACCAGGCGCTTTTCGCCCCACGGCACAAAAAACCATTCGCGCAAACCAGTGTATTGCGGGTATTTGACCTCGTCGCGGGTGAATTCTCGAGAGCGTGGATAAGTTAATTTTCCAGCCTCGTCGCGTAGCAACTGCGCGGTCTTCTCGTCCTTTTGCGGCTCGAGCATCAAATACGAAAGCCTAAGCAACCTGGTGTAATTGCGAAGCCCAACAAAGTCGGTGGTGTTGCCCGAGATCAGGCGTTGATTAGTAAAACTGTACGAAACCCCAGCAAAAAATGGTCCGATCAAAAAGACCAGCAGCAACAAAAAAGCGGGTCCGCCGAGCAGTATGGCTGGGACAAAATCTGGATTTTTGCGGTGTTGAGGGTTTGGGATGGATGCGGTTGCCATAAAATTTGCCTCCTGCTTGATGGTTAAACGTTTTTCTTCCTGTTTTTTAGATTGCAAAAATGTCCAACACAGTGATTATCGCGCCTTGAGTGTTCAAACTCGAGCAGGTGAATCGAGGCAAAATTCGAGCTTGTTAAGCCGTCTACTCGAGCCTTTTTGGAGGGACAACTTCTGGCTGCCCCTCCGGGTTCAGGACTTACTTGTTCGGATAACCCTTGTTGTCCTTGATGTTCTGGTTGATTGCATCCACCGCATCATCGAGCGCGTTTTGCACGTCGCCGCCGTCCCGAATCTTGACACCAGCTTTTTCAAATTGACTCGAGATTGTCAGGTAGGCTGGGGTTACTGGACGTTGAATGGCGAGTTTGAGCATGTCAAAGAAGGTACGGTACTTGCCCGTGCTGGCATAATCTTTGGTCAATCGAGCACCAGCGCGGGTGGTTGGGATTAAGCCTGTGGCGTTTGAGAATAGCGCGACTTGCTCGCCCTGCATTGCGTAATTCAGAAATTGTCCAGCGCCGGCGGCTTCTTTGCAGGTTTTGCTGATTCCCCACTGCCATGAAGCACCACCAATTTTGGGTCCTTTACCAAAGTCAACGGTGGGCAGGAATATTGCGTCGCTACCGTATTTTTTGACAACATCGTTGGCAGCCCAGCTTCCGGAGTACCACAACGGAATGCGTCCCTGCAAAAAGCCTTGATCGTCGGCTGGAGTTGGGTTGACGTAACCGTTCTTAAACAACCCCTGAAACCATTTGCCCCAAGCCAACGCCGCAGAGCCATTGAGCACGTTGCTAGCGGTTTGGTAACTCGAGCGGTCAATCAGGTCACCACCAAAACTTTGCAGCATTGGCGAGTACGCGTAAGGCCACCATTCGCCACCGTAACCAGGGTTGACATCGAATGGGAATTCAAAATCGCTGGAGGCTTTCAAAGTTTTTAAGATGCTATTGAACTCCTCGAGCTTCCAGGGTTTGGCAAGGCTCGGAACGCGAATCTTGTATTTGTTGAGGATGGATTTGCGACCAAAAATTTGCAAGACCACATCGAATTGACCCACCGAGTAGACCTTACCGTTGTAACGCCCGACACTGGCTGGACTGATCTGTGAAATCAAGGCTTGGCTGAGTGGCAGTGGTTGCAGATAACCAGACCAGGCGAAGTTGGGAACGGTTGGACCGTCCATGTCAATGATGCACGGCAAACTGCCAGCCACCGATGCCGCCGCCACCGAGTCGTTGTAGGAGGCTTGTGGGAAGGCTTCAATCACCACTTCGTACTTGCCTTGTTTGGCGTTGAATGTGTCCACGATTTTTTGAATCGCACCGATCTCGGTTGGGTTGCCCGCCGAGTGACTCCAGAGACTGAGTTTGGTTTTTTGTTGGGCAAATGCAGCAGTTGTCAGCAAGACGGCGACCGATGTTGTCAGTCCCAAGCTCAGGGCAACGATTTTCTGTGTTTTGTTCATAGTATTCCTCCAGGAAGGGTTGTGGGTGATGGCTTATTGTGGGTTTTCAATGTTTGTGGGCGAAATCATCTCCTCTCGAGCATTACAATCGTTTCGTTTATTCGTATAAGTGAAATCGGATTAAAATAACGTCCTGTGAAAACCAAAAGTACAATTTTTTTAGATAGAGGCTCGTTCGACCAATTCGCAACAAATCTTATGTTGAACAGGGTCGGCTCGAGCCTTGCCATCACGCATCTGAATCAATTGATTGACTGCCCACGCGCCCATCTTGTAATGCGGCAATTCCATGGTCGAAAGCGGCGGGTACGAATGTGCCGCAATGATCTCCTGATTGTCAAAGCCAATCACTGCAATATCGTCAGGGACACGCAAATTTAATGTTCGCAAAGCTTCGTAAGCGCCCATCGCAACCCGGTCATTAAAACAAAACAGTGCCGTCGGAGGATTTGCCAACTTCATCAAATGCCCTACGCCATGGTAGCCACCAGTCGGTTCGCTGAGATCGGCGACAACCAGATGTTTATCAAAACGAATTTTTGCCTCGCGTAAGGCTTTCTTGTATCCCTCGAGCCGCCCGAGTGTGGCTGGAATCGGGTCAGAATTGTTGATAAAGCCAATCCTGCGGTGTCCTTTTTGAATCAGG
>JANMUC010000556.1:0-6777 GCA_031391225.1 Deinococcales bacterium | reverse complement strand
CTCGAGTTAAATCCCAGCGATTTAACGGTCACACAGGGTCAAGCGGGTACGGTCGCTATGACGTTAACGCGCACCAACTTGACTGGCGATGCAGTCATCAGCTTGCAAGGTCTGGCTGGGGCAGCCTTACCGACAGGAGTTTCATCGAAAGGAACAACCATCGCCGCGACCACTGGAAGCTTGACGATCAATGTTGCTGGCACTGTTGGGGTGGACAGTTACTCGCTCGAGATCAAAGCTGTCGCTGGCAGTATCACCAAAGTTAAACCCTTGACCTTGAAAGTTGTCGCCCTAGCCGCTTCAGATTTTTCAGTAACCAGCCTTGTTCCCAATAAACTCAGTCTCGAGCAGGGTAAATCGGGCAGCACCACCGTTAACATCACCCGCAATAATTTGACCGCCGACATTGTTCTGAGCTTACAAAGTCAAGGAGGCGCAGGTTTACCCGCAGGTATTAGCGCCGCTAACGTGACCGTAACGGGCAATTCAGGAACGTTGAACATCTCAACAACTGCCGTCCTTGCCCCCAAAGACTACGCGCTCGAGGTCAAAGCCGTGGGTGGTGGTGTGACCAAGACGACAGCGTTTACCTTAACGGTCACCGCCATTCCAATTACACCAGACTTTACACTCGCAAGCAACCCCACTGGTTTGAGTCTTGGACAAGGCAAATCTGGCACAACTACAATCACCATCGTTCGCACCCCCAACTTGACAGCAACCATTGATGTTGCTTTACAAGGCGTGAGTGGCGCTGCCCTGCCAACTGGTATCACCTCAAGTTTCGTAGCCTCAGGTACTGGTGGAACATTAACTGTGAATGCAGCTGTAGGCGCTGCCGTGCAGACTGATACCATCCTCGAGATTAAAGCTGTCGGTCAAGGAGTGACCAAAACCATACCGTTCAAGTTGACGGTGACTGCCAAACCCGATTTCACCTTGGCGACCACCGCCCCCCTGCCCATTGAACCAACTTATTCGGGCAATGTTGCCGTTACCTTAACGCGTGCTGGAGTGACGGGTGCTGTGGCGATCAGCCTGCAAGGCGCTGGCGGGGCAGGACTGCCTACGGGCATCAGTGCCGCACCGCTCAACCTAACGACTGACACTGGAACACTGGTCATTGCCGTGGCGAACACCGCAGCTGCTCAAACCATCAACCTCGAGGTGAAAGCGGTTGGTGACGGTGTGACAAAAACTGCCACAATAAGCTTGACGACTTTGGCAGCACCTGTTGCTGTGAACAAAGCCACCCAAAAAATGGTTGGATGGAAACAAGGTGAGCTTGGAGATTTCTTATCAGCAACTTCTGAAAATCCAACAATTGCCAATTATACAGCACCCATTGATGCAGCAGGGCTTGTCAGTTACGACTTGCCAATACCCACGGTCTTAAGTGACCCTGCAACCTTGCTTAAGACATACTGCACCAACGGAACAACAAACCTGACATTTAGCTCGACTACGGTCAAAGGTTCAGAACGTCAGTTTGGTGCTCAGAACACGGCAAAAACAACCTACGGATCATTAATCATCAGTAGCGACGTTATTACCACACAACCAAAACTAGGACTCGAGCAAGCCTTTGTGGTGTATGTGGATGGCGATATCAACGTTGGTGGAACCTGTCAAGGCACGAACGGAGCAGTCGTCAGCGTCACGGTCAATGCGCAACTCAAACAAGGCTGGAATATTTTGGTTGGTAAAGTCGTTTCGATCACTGGACAATTGGGTGAAATTGGTGTTGAAGTGACCAGCCGCACCACTGTCCCTGCCAGGTATGCTTGGCATTACTACCTACGCTAAATTTCATGAAACAATCAAAGCTCGAGAAGCCAATTGGTTTCTCGAGCTTTTGACTTAAATCGGGGCATCTGCATTGCAAACTGCACATCAAATACCAATCACGGGTATGCTCAAAATATGGCAAACCGAAAAACCATTTTTGAAGGTCGTGTGGTCAGGCTCGAGATCGAGGACAGCAAATGGGAGATCATCCGCCACAAAGCTGCCGTGGCAATCCTAGCCATCCAGGACGGCAAAATGCTGATGGTCAAACAATACCGACCCGCAATCGAAAATTTCACGCTCGAGATTCCGGCGGGTTTGATTGAAGAGGGCGAAGATGTTTTAACGGCTGCCGCTCGAGAGTTTGCGGAAGAATGCAGTTTGGGCGGTGATTTAAAAATCTTGACCCGTTTTTACAGCTCGCCAGGGTTTACCGATGAACTGCTCCATTTGGTACACGCCACAAACCTGCATGAGGCTTTTGGCACACCAGACGAAGACGAGGACATCACGCTCGAGTGGATTACCCCAAAAGACTTGATTGCGGGGGCGCTCGAGGGAAGTCTTCGGACTTCATCACCAGGGATTGCCGCCGCGTTTTATGCTTTAAACATGATCTAAAACGTTATCCACAGGTTATCCACAGGCGTTCAGGAGAACTTATGAACAGGCATTTTATGAAAGACCTTCAATGAAACTCGAGCGTGCTGAATTGCGCGTGGTGAAGCTGCCCTTAAAATTTAGGTTTGAAACTTCAATGGGCGTCGAAACCGAACGGGTTTTTCCGTTGTTGCGCTTGCGTTCAGGTGGGCTTGAAGGTTTAAGCGAGGGCGTGATGGACGATCGATTGCCACTTTTCAGGGAAGAAACCGTGCAAAGTGCCATGGTGTTTTTACAAGAATTTTTGCCCAGATTGATTGGGCGCGAATTTGCCAACCCCGAAGCGTTAGCGCGTTATCTCGAGCCGTACCGTGGAAACCATATGGCAAAAGCCACGATTGAAATGGCATTCTGGGATTTGTGGGCGCGTCACTTGGGGCAACCCTTGCATTGTCTGTTGGGTGGTGTGCGCGACGCGATTCCGGTTGGGGTCAGCATCGGCATTCAAAAAGATAGTTCATCGACCCTCGAGATGGTGGCAGAACATGTTGCGCAAGGTTACAAACGCGTGAAACTTAAGATCAAACCAGGCTGGGATATAGAGCACGTGACGGCTGTGCGGGCGGCATTTCCCAAGATCAACCTGACCGTGGACGCCAACAGCGCCTACTCGCTTAGCGACGCTCGAGTCTTTCAAGCGCTGGATGGGCTGCAACTTGATTACATCGAGCAACCACTGGCTTGGAACGACATTCACGACCATGCCAAACTGCAAGCCATGATTGCCACGCCACTTTGCCTCGATGAAAGCATCTCGAGCGCCCAAGATGCAAGGCGGGCACTTGAAAGCAAAGCCTGCCGCGTGATTAACATTAAAGTCGGTCGGGTCGGCGGACACCTCGAGGCGAGGCGCGTGCATGATGTCGCCGCAGCGTTCGGAGCGCCCGTTTGGTGCGGCGGAATGCTCGAGTCTGGGATTGGACGGGCGCACAACATTCACCTCAGCAGCTTGGCAAATTTTACCAAACCGGGCGATACCAGTTCTGCCAGTCGGTATTTTGACACCGACATCATCAATGAAGCGCTCGAGGTGACGAATGGTTTGATGCCAATTCCGGCTGGGGCTGGCATCGGCGTGAGTTTGAACGAAACATTTCTTGAGAAGGTGACGCAACAAAAACAAGAGTTTGGCGCGTGAATTACGACTTGCGTGAAATTTCTGGCAACTTGGAAATGCAAGAACTTGCGGCGCTCGAGCGTCAGATTTGGAATTCGGATCATGTTCCAACCGAACTTTACCGAGCCATGCAGGACGAGGGCGCACTGCTGGCTGGCGCTTTTACAAGCGACAACATTTTGGTGGCGTTCGTGTTTGGTTTCCCAACCGCTAACCCAGGCGTGCAGCACTCACACAGCTTGGGCGTGTTGCCTGGGCATCGGGCAGCAGGTTTGGGCGCGAGGCTGAAATGGTTTCAACGCGATTGGTGCTTGGCAAAAGGCATTCACACCGTGCGTTGGACTTACGACCCACTGCGGATACCGAACGCCAAGCTGAACATCGCCAAACTTGGCGCAACCGCCAGCAGCTACTTTGATGATTACTACGGCACGTTAACGGGCATCAACGCTGGTGCGCCGTCGGATCGTGTGATGGCTCAGTGGGTTTTAAATGACCCTCGAGTGATCGCGCGGCACTCTGGGAAGCCAATACATCTGCCAAACGCGCCAGAAATCAATACAGTCAGCGATGACCATCCTCTTGAGATCAATCTCGAGCTTGACGCCCCGTACCTCAAAATGCGTCTTCCCAATGATTACTCGAGTATCTTGAGCGACAATTTAGAATTGGCGCTGGTGTGGCGCTTGCACGGACGCAAAATCTTGCAACACTATTTTGCCCAAGGGTATCAGATCACAGGTTTTACGCTTCTGGGTGGCGCAGGATATGTGCTCGAGAAAATGCCTCAAAGCTGAATTCCCAGTATTACCAGGCTTCGGGTTTGCGGTAGGCGATCAAGGCGCTGTACACAACAGTCCCGTTGGCTAAAACCGTGGTCGAAAAATTGATATGACCCAAAACCACATCTGGTCCCAAGTCGTGAACAAAACGGTTTAGGCGTTCTTCAAAAATATCCGCATCGGGTGAAGTGATCAATTTAAACTCGGTCATGGTTGTCATTATGACGGATTTTGCTGGCTCGAGTTGTGCGTTTTAACCGCTCGACCTGCGGCTTCCAGCAGTATCTCGGGGAAGTTCCCGATCATGGCATTCACGCCCAGCGCAATCATGTTTTGCGCAATCTCGAGGTCGTTAACCGTCCACGTGTTGACCTTCCAACTGCGTTTCTTGGCTCGGCGCATCAATTCTGGGGTCACATCAGCATGGTACGGATGCAAAGCCTTGACGCCCAGCAGCACGGCGCTCCAACCATTCTCGAGCAACCACTTGGGTTCGGTGCGGTTTTCATACAGTAACCCCGTCTCCAAAGCAGAATCGGCAAAGCGTACCCGTGCAAGGCTGGCAGGATTAAAACTCGAGACGATCACGTTGCTGCGCATTCCAGTTGCCGCAATGCATTTGACCGTCTCAAGTTCGCGGTTGTCGGACTGCAAACCGTGAGATTTGATTTCGACATTGACAAACGCATTCGCACTTTTCGCCCACTCGAGCACGTCCGTTAGCCTTGGGGCGCGTCCGTTCATGGGGAGGATGGCGGCTTCGACCTCACTGGCGTTTAAAGCAGCAATCAAACGACCATCGGGCAAATGGAAGTCATGATGGACGACCAAAACACCGTCCAGGGAACGTTGAACATCCAATTCCACACCGTCCAAACCCGCATCCATCGCCGCCTGAAAAGACGGCAAAGTGTTCTCTCGAGCGATATTCGGGCTGCCACGGTGTCCAAGTAACATTACAGATTTCATAACTCGAGTTTACTGCCAGCCTCGAGTTTTGTTTGACTTTACGTTTTGAGTTGTGCCAACGCCGCTTCTCGCATGATCTCAACTGGCGCGGCACGCCCAGTCCAAGCGTTTAGCGCCAACGCACCCTGATGCACCAGCATTCCCAACCCGTCAATACCCGTCAAACCTGCGGCTCGAGCCTCTTTTAGCAATTTGGTTTCGAGGGGGCGGTAAACAATGTCGCAAACCCAACCCGATTTGGGCACAATGCCGTCAGGCAATGGTGACTCGAGCGGATTATCAAGTCCGACACTGGTGGTATTCACCAACAAACTCGAGGCTCGGACACGTTGCTCGAGTTCGGAATCTGAAACAAAATTCAGTCCGAACTCAGCGCAAAGTTGTCTGGCTCGAGCGGGACTGCGATTCCAAAGACTGACGTTTGCTCCTGATTGTTGCAGCGCCCAACACACCCCTCGAGCCGCACCACCAGCCCCAAGCACCATCACGTTGAGCTTAGAGGGGTTACAGCCTCCTTCAAGCAGCGCCGCCATAAATCCTGGCGCGTCGGTGTTCAACCCGTGCAGTGCTCCATCACGATTGACGACCGTGTTGATCGCCCCCATCGCTCGAGCCTCAACACTCATGCTGTCCACCAACTCGAGCGCCGCTTCTTTGTGCGGAATGCTGAGGTTCACGCCCCACAACCTCGAGTTTCGCAATGCAGCAAATTCCGCTGCCAACGATTCAGGTGGCACATCTCGAGCCTCATACCGCGCCACAATGCCTAGAAACTCGAGTGCCGCATTGTGCATCGCTGGTGACAAGCTGTGCTTGGCAGGATGTGCGAACAGACAGGCTCGAGTTTCAAGGTCGTTCATGCTTAATCTTGTGCCAGCACAATGATCTTGTCGTCGCCTGAGAACCTGATCATGTCTGACTTTTTCGGGTTGACCCGAACGCCGTACGATTTTTCGGCGTCATGGGCTTGCGATTCGATGCGGTAACCAATTGCGGTTTCATTGCGTAAACGTGCCGCCTCGAGCACGGTGTAAAAGTTCATGTCCGCGCCGGTTTTGACGTACCCACTGGCTGGGCGCAAGTAAATTTCGCTGCCATCGTTCGAGAACAAATAACGAAAAACGTCTCCCAAGTGCTTATTCTCAGAGATTTGTGAAAGCATCAAACTGATCAGCTTGTCGCTGACAATGTAATCGTCGGCTTTGGTGACTTCTGCCAGTTCGCGGTTGCGATTGTCGAGCATCTCGGAGACAATGCTAATGTCCTTACCAGCTTTATCGGCAATTTCGCGCAAATGAAGCAGCGTAATCAAGGTTTTCGCATCGGCTTGTTGCACCTCGAGTCGGTCACGGTACGCCAAAACAATCACATGGTCGGCATTGGTCGCGTCAAGGCTCTCAAGCGTGCGGCGGTCTGTGGTATCGCCCATTTGAAATTCGAGTGTTTGTTTGGTCACGCCAG
>JANMUC010000544.1:0-4059 GCA_031391225.1 Deinococcales bacterium | reverse complement strand
GGAAACCAATCGTCCAGTCTTGGTGCTCGAGCGCTCTCAACCAGGAATTTGGCATAATGCGGGCGAGCATCTGGTGGTAGGTGTCGAGTACATGAAGCTCGAGGCTGAAAAACGCCATGTTTTTGTCTTCAAGTTAAAACCACTGCAATAAATCCACTTGAGCAAAAATCTCATGTTGGCGCTTATCATGCGTTCATGAGTCTTAAAGCTCGAGCTTTTCTTGCTTGTTGGCTGGCACTTTGTGGTTTTGTCTTTGCGCAGCAAAGTCAACCAGCAACGCAAAGCAAAAACGACCCAATTCGAATCACTGGTTTGCAAGATGCGAAGGTGCGTTTTCAAAATGGGCGTCATTCCAGAACGCTGGATTTGAAGGCTGATTTGAACGGTTGTTGGAGCGCTCTTTTCGACCCGAGAGATTCCAAGTCGTCACCCAAAAAAATCACACTATTGCCTCGAGTGCTCGATGAGGTTTTAATGGCAGGATTTTGGTACGTGACGATGCAAATCAACCTGAATGGTGGTTGCAATGTCCAAGGCTATTGTGGTGCGGGCAGCGCGACTCAGGTGTTGTGGTTCAAATTTGAAAGCAACTTAAAAGCCATCGGGCGACAATCTGTCATGGTCAGTGATTGTGCAACCAACATCGAGCTTCTAAAATTTACTGGACGCGGCGGCTTTGATGACTTCAATACTGAACTCGAGATGCGTGGTGCTAAGCTCGAGTTGAGTTTTCAAAAAGCCAATTTCAGCTCCAAAATCAATACCGTATCAAATCTTCTTTACGACAGACGCCACCCCGAAAAAGGCTTGCTGATCTCGAGCAAAACTTTTGTTTTAAAGTAATCGGTCTAAGATTTGGCAGGCAGTTTGTTCAAGACAAGACTTACCTACCATTCTTGTGATGGAAAGGAACGCCCGAACCTCGAGATGCCTGGTATCGTGGTTGTTGATGATTCAAGGTCGCTTAAAGGATTACCCCATTGCCGATTTGCTTGGTTTGATCTCAGGCGGACAAAAGTCTGGCGTGCTGACCGTGAAACTGGATGAACGCGAAGCTAGAATTCATTTTGAACTGGGCAAAGTCTTGTACGCTCGGGTCGAAGATGGCGCGAATCTTGGCGAGTACCTGGTGCGTTTTGAATTGATGAATCCTGAAGAGATTCAGAATTTGATCGCCCGTCAACACAAAGAAAATCCGCATACGCCGCTCGGCATGATGGCGGTGCGTTCGGGCAATATCAACGAGGAAGACTTGAAAAGGGCACTCGAGGCACAATGCCTGGACGCCACCACTGAAGTTTTGATCTGGAACGACAATCAACGCTCGAGGTTTGATTTTAAAGAACGTGGTCCTGACGCCTCGCAAGTCCCAACCCAACATATTTTTGACCCAATGGCATTGCTCTTGGAGGCAACGCGGCGTCTCGACGAGTGGCGGCGCGGGCAGGTCAAGCCTTATGACGTTTTTGAGGTCGCACTCGATGCGGCAAACCCACCACCGACGCTGTCAGTTGGCGAGTGGGAGTTGCTGCACCTTGTCGATGGTCAACGCTCCGCCGCCAGCATCGCCGCCGAACTCGACATTCCAGAGGGCGAAACCTACCGCCGTTTGTTCTTGCTGCTCGAGCGAAATTTGTTGCGCCGTGCCGATGTGCGCCCCGAAGACCCTTGGGTTCTGATTGTGACCGAAAGCCACACCACGCGGCGTTTAAATACCATGACCCTGACCCGCGAACGTTACCGCGTGATGCACGCCGACAGTCTCGAGAAAGCCAAAGAACTACTAGAGGAGCGCCGTCCGAACACGATCTTACTCGACTGGGCAAATGCCATTGACGCAGCCAAACAATTGCGCGGCGTCAAAGGCAAGAACTTGACGCCAATCATTGCGATAGTCAAAGAAGAACCGCGTATGGGCGGCTTTTTCAACCGCAACAACACGGTTTCCAACTTGCGGTTTTTGCTCAAACCCTATTCCGAAATGCAGCTTCTAGCGTCTGTCTTGGCGGTCACGGGGCGCTCAGTTTAAGACTTATTGCGCTCGAGCCATAATCGAACGAATATCAGGAATTTACTCGAAATTCCTGCATCAAAAGCAGCAATTTCAAAGATTTTCTATCCGCTGTGAATGACCTGCAATTATTGATCTCCGCAAGTTTGTTGGAACATGACAGTGACCGAAATGCGTGTGCGAGTGTCAAGTTGTCCGTCTGAAGGTGCTGAGGTCAATAGACAGTTTAGACGTGCAATACCCTGGACACATCGCCTATTCAATGGGGAACAGCATTAAAGCAACTCCGCTGAAAACCATCATTGCAACCTACAATTCGATTGTCTGGAATCCTTAGAACAACCAACTCGAGTCTCAAAAGTGGATAAAAGGTAGATTGAACCCATGAAACTCTACCGAGCCAGCCTTGCGCACACGCCACTCAACCCGTTTACACATTCGGACGCGCTCGAGACGTTTGTTGACGGTGGTCTGCTGGTTGACAAAGACAAGATTCTTGAGCTTGGTGAATTTTCAAACCTCGAGCGCCAGTATCCGAAAGCAAAAGTGGTAAACCTGAGCGGAAGTTTTATCGTACCTGGGCTGGTCGATTGTCACGTGCATTTTCCGCAAGTGAATGTCATCGGCACGATGGGTGTGCAGTTGCTCGAATGGCTCGAGACGCGCACACTACCCGAAGAAGAAAAACTGGCGAACTCGAGTTATGCGCGTGAAGTGGCGCAAGATTTCTTAAGGCATCTGGTCAAAAATGGCACGACCACTGCCTTGGTGTTTGGAAGCCATTTTAAAAATGCCATGCACGAATTTTTTCAAGCCGCCGACGAATCGGGCTTGCGGATTACCAGTGGCATGGTCTTCTCAGACCGCGAATTGCGCCCGAAATTGCATCAAAGCCCGCAACAGGCTTTTTCGAGTGGGGCAGAATTGATCATGCGCTGGCACAAGCACAACCGATTGCGTTATGCCGTGATGCCGCGCTTTAGTTTATCTTGCTCGGATAAAATGCTCGAGGTGTGCAGCGCGTTATTATCGGCACAACCAGGGATTTTGTTTCATTCGCACATCAACGAAAACCCGCTGGAGATACAAACCGTAAAACGACTCGCCCACGCACCCGATTACCTCGAAAGTTATGAGCGGCACAATCTGGTGAATGACCGCAGCGTGTTCGCCCACAGCGTTCATCCAACCCCATCCGAACTTTCCCGAATGGCAAAAGCTGGCTCCAGCGTGGCTCATTGTGCCTCGAGCAACGCCTTTATCGGCAGTGGCTTGTTTCCAATGCGTTCGCACCTTGAGGCTGGGGTCCATGTCGCGCTCGGATCGGACGTGGGCGGCGGCACGGGGTTCTCACTTTTAAAAGAGGGACTCGAGGCGTACCAGATGCAAATGCTGCAAGCCGACGGCATCAAACTTTCACCCGCGCATCTCCTCTATCTGGCGACCAAAGCGGGGGCAAAAGCCTTGCATCTTGAGGATCAAATTGGGGATTTTACGCCTGGCAAACAAGCCGATTTTGTTGTCTTAAGAGCACCCAAAGGCAGCACCCTCGAGCGAACATTGCAAGGCTCACCGTCGATGGATGCAAGTTTGGGGGCGTTGTTTACTCTGGCAAGGGAAGAAAGCGTTAAGAACGTTTTTGTGTCTGGCGAAAAAATGGTCTAAAAATCTCTAACAAATCAACTTTTTTTTGAGTCAATTGTATTTCATTAATTCTCGGGGTTGATTTTAACCAAGTTAGGTTGAGATTCAGGAATGACGATTGATTCACCCAGAAACATCACGCTGGTCCGTCCGCCATGACCATGAATTTGCTCGAGACTTTCAATCGATTCGTGAATTGCAACCGATTCCAAACCATTGGTTAGCCATTGTAAAATTGCTCGTCCATTGCTGAACACGCAACCTTCTGCCACGACACCAGTACCAGAGACTCCACTCATGTCTTCGTTACGCAGCAGAACAAAGAACCTTGGCGCGACATGAACCTCGTGTGGTTTCAAGTGAGTTATCTTAAGCCTCCAAAACATTGTTGATCTTTTGTAATT
>JANMUC010000498.1:0-1990 GCA_031391225.1 Deinococcales bacterium | reverse complement strand
CCGTAGCAAATACGGAACCAAAAGGGCGAAAGCCGTAGCGAAGGGCGCAGCGCCCGCCAAGAAGAAGTAAGGGTGATCTGAATGTCTCGTCGTCGTCAAGCTGAAGTCCGTCCGGTTCAACCCGATCTCGTTTATAGCGATGTCGTGGTTTCCGCCCTCATTAACCGAATCATGGTGGACGGCAAGAAAAACCTTGCCAGCCGCATTTTTTACGGTGCTTGCAAAGTCATTCAAGACAAAAGCGGCAATGAACCGCTGAAAGTCTTTAAAACTGCCTTTGACAACATCAAACCGCGCGTCGAAGTTCGTTCGCGCCGTGTCGGTGGTAGCACCTACCAAGTGCCTGTCGATGTGTCTGCACGTCGTCAACAAAGCGTTGCGCTTCGTTGGTTGGTCAGTGCCGCCAACAGTCGCGCCGAGCGTACCGCAGTCGAGCGCCTCGCCAACGAGATCCTCGACGCAAGTCAGGGTCGTGGCGGCGCGATCAAGAAAAAAGATGACGTAGAACGCATGGCAGAAGCCAACCGTGCCTACGCCCATTACCGCTGGTAATAAAGCGATTAGCTATTGGCAATTAGCGATTAGCTTTGGTCCAATAGGGCTATGGGCTGGTCGCTAAACGCTGAAATTCTCGAGCAAGCCAAAAAGAGGCTCGAGAGGAGGTGAACGCCCGTGAATCAAGTGATCGAAGAACCATCACACAGCAAGATCGGTTTAGTGCGTTTTCTCTCGAGTTCAAGAATTCAATCAAGTCTCTGAGGTTTTATATGGCGAAAGTGGATACCAGCAATTATTTGAATCTCACCCGAAATATCGGCATCGCGGCACACATTGACGCGGGTAAAACAACCACCACAGAACGTATCCTGTTTTACACCGGACGCGTCCACAAAATTGGTGAAGTCCACGAAGGCGCAGCCACAATGGACTGGATGGAACAAGAACGCGAGCGTGGCATTACCATCACCGCCGCCGCCACCACCGCAGTCTGGGCAAAAGATGGCATTGACTGGACAGTCAACATCATTGACACCCCAGGTCACGTCGATTTCACGATTGAGGTCGAACGCTCGATGCGCGTGCTCGACGGCGCTGTTGCCGTATTCGACGCCAGCCAGGGCGTAGAACCGCAGTCTGAAACCGTCTGGCGTCAAGCCGACAAGTACCGCGTGCCACGTATTGCGTTTGCCAACAAAATGGATAAGACAGGCGCAGATTTTAGCCTGGTGGTCAACGACATTAAAGAACGCCTCGGTGCAAAACCAGCGCCAATTCAAATGCCAATGGGCGCAGAAGATCAATTTATCGGCATTATTGATCTTATTAAGCAACAAGCACACTTTTTCAGCAATGACCTTGGCACGGACATTCGTATTGGAGAAATTCCAGCCGAATATGTCGAAAAAGCCAAAATTGGACGTAACGAACTGATCGAAATTGCTGCCGATGCCTCTGAGAGCGTTATGATGAAGTTTCTCGAAGGTGAAGACGTAGACAACGCCGAATTGATGGAAGCCTTGCGCGTCGGTACGGTCAACCAAATCATGTTCCCAGTGCTTTGCGGCTCGAGCCTTAAAAACAAGGGCGTTCAATTGCTCTTGGACGCCGTGATTGATTTCCTGCCAAGCCCACTCGAGATTCCTGCAATTCGCGGTATCGACGAGTCTGGCGAGGAAGTCGAACGTCCAGCCGATCCAAAAGGTCCTCTTGCCGCCCTCGCGTTCAAAATCATGACCGACCCTTACGTTGGTCGTTTGACCTTCGTTCGTATTTACTCGGGCACGTTGTTGAGCGGAAGCTATGTTTTCAACTCGAGCAAAGAGAAAAAAGAGCGCGTTGGTCGCTTGCTGAAAATGCACGCCAACCACCGCGAAGAAGTGCCGTTCTTGCGTGCAGGTGACTTGGGCGCTGTCGTGGGCATCCGCGACGCTGGCACGGGTGACACCCTGATTGGTGACAACGACCCAGTGGTGGTGCTCGAGAGCATCGA